>NZ_JBMKHP010000018.1:0-81442 GCF_049238705.1 Enterobacter cloacae complex sp. IR5403
ACCGTGTCTCAGTTCCAGTGTGGCTGGTCATCCTCTCAGACCAGCTAGGGATCGTCGCCTAGGTGAGCCGTTACCCCACCTACTAGCTAATCCCATCTGGGCACATCTGATGGCAAGAGGCCCGAAGGTCCCCCTCTTTGGTCTTGCGACGTTATGCGGTATTAGCTACCGTTTCCAGTAGTTATCCCCCTCCATCAGGCAGTTTCCCAGACATTACTCACCCGTCCGCCACTCGTCAGCGAAGCAGCAAGCTGCTTCCTGTTACCGTTCGACTTGCATGTGTTAGGCCTGCCGCCAGCGTTCAATCTGAGCCATGATCAAACTCTTCAATTTAAAAGTTTGATGCTCAATGAATTAAACTTCGTAATGAATTACGTGTTCACTCGTTGAGACTTGGTATTCATTTAGTGTCCGAAGACATTAAGAATCCATGTCACTTTGAGTGCCCACACAGATTGTCTGATAAATTGTTAAAGAGCAGTTGCGACGCGCTTCAGCGCGCTGTCGCGAGGTGGCGTATATTACGCTTTCCTCTTTCAGAGTCAACCCGTTATTTCAGGATTTTTTCTCTTCAACCGACCGGGTTATCTGTGAAGTGATTCACATCCGCCGTGTCGATGGAGGCGCATTATAGGGATCCCAGTTTTTAGCACAAGTATTTTTTAGATCTTTTTTTCCAACTGATGATTTTCCGTGCTTTTCGCTGAAAACCCACCCGATCCGCTTAAAAATTGACGCATTTTGCCTTGCCTCGATCCAGGAATACGATCAAAGTCTTCTTTAATAGCGCTCATCTGTATCGAGGTAGATATGTTTGCAGTATTACGTCCTTATAAAGATCTGTTCCCTCAAAAAGGCGATCGCGTGATGATCGATGCCAGCAGCGTGGTCATTGGTGATGTTCGCATGGCCGATGATGTCAGCATCTGGCCACTCGTCGCGATCCGGGGCGATGTTAACTACGTTGCAATCGGTGCACGCACCAATATTCAGGACGGCAGCGTGCTGCATGTGACTCATAAGTCATCTTATAACCCTGAGGGCAATCCGCTCATCATTGGGGAAGATGTCACCGTCGGTCATAAAGTGATGCTCCACGGCTGCACAATCGGTAACAGGGTTCTCGTTGGGATGGGATCGATTTTGCTGGATGGCGTCATAGTAGAAGATGACGTAATGATTGGCGCAGGAAGCCTTGTTCCGCAAAACAAACGTCTGGAAAGTGGCTATCTCTATTTAGGCAGTCCGGTTAAACAGATCCGCCCCCTAAAAGAGGCGGAGATCGAAGGATTGAAATACTCAGCGAACAATTACGTTAAATGGAAGAATGACTATCTGGATCAGGATAACCAGACCCAACCCTGATCGTCTTCCTGCTGATCGCGGATCAAATCGCTGGCTTCCTCTTCCAGATCCCAGCGATTTTCGCAAAAGACCGCTAACGGATCTGAACCACCAAAGCGCTGATGCAACGTCTCCCCTTTAATCGCACAGGTGAGCTGCATTCCATGCACCAGCACCGGGAAACAAACCGCTTGCTTGTTTTCATCCCAGATTTCTCTGTCCGGAAAATGAATCGCCTGATTCACGCCATCAGTTCCTGTTTCAGCGTTTCGATCACCGGCTCTACAGCAGGTAACACGCCATGCCAGAGTAGCACCGCATGAGCCGCCTGCCCCACCAGCATGCCCAGACCATCAGCCATGTGTTTTGCCCCCTGTTGTTCGCACCAGGTCAGAAAGGGCGTTTTCCCTTTTTGATAAAACATGTCATAGGCGTAGATGTAGGAGTGAACCAGGGATGCAGGAATCGCCGGGATCTCTCCATTAATACCGCTTGAGGTGGCATTAATCACAAGATCAAATTCGTGACCCGCGAGATCGTCAAGTGCTACCGCAGTTACGCTGCCTGTGTGTGCGAACAACGCCGCCAGCTCTTCTGCTCTGGAGAAAGTGCGGTTGGTAATTGTCACCGCACAATCCAGCGAAAGGAGAGGAAGCAATACGCCGCGCGACGCGCCACCCGCGCCGATCAGCAGGATCCGGAAGCCTGGTTTAATGAACGACAGTCGCGCCAGATCGCTGAGTAAACCTATGCCATCGGTGTTATCGCCAAGAAGGCGACCATCTTCAAGCCGCTTAAGGGTATTGACGGCACCAGCGAGCGAGGCACGCTCGGTCAGTTCATCCGCGAGCCCGAAAGCCTCTTCTTTAAAAGGCACCGTGACGTTCGCACCTTTACCACCCGCATCAAAAAAGCTATTCAGCGTCGGTATAAATGCATCAACAGGCGCAAGAACCCGACCATACGGGTGATCTATCTGCAACTGCTCTGCAAACAGCTGATGGATCAGAGGCGACTTGCTGTGCGCGATCGGGTTACCAAAAACAGCATAGGTTTCCATCACATTATCCCTGGCGAAAACGTTCGCCGGTCAAGGCATCACGAATTTCTGACGGGTTAAGACGGCCACCGGTTTCACCGACGGCTACCGGGAAATCACTCCCGAACTGTGCCAGAACTTCTTCGGTTGTCCGACAAGGGGGAAGCCCGGTCAGGTTGGCGCTGGTTGAAACCAGAGGTTTACCAAATGCCTGGCATAACTCCACCACCAGCGGATGGTCGGTAATGCGTACCGCGAGTGAATCGAAACGCCCGGTTAACCAGCGCGGCGTTGTCGGTTGTGCAGGGAAAACAAACGTCACGGGACCAGGCCACGCAGAGAAAATGGTTTCCCACTGTGCAGGCGTCAGCATGGAATCATCAATATAAGGCTTAAGCTGCGCGTAGTTCGCAGCGATTAAAATCAATCCTTTTTCAACAGGCCGCTGTTTTAGCGCCAGCAGACGATTAACGGCGACTTCGCTGTCAGGATCGCACCCGACCCCGAAAACGGCTTCTGTTGGATAGGCGATGACTTCTTCTTTTTTCAGGATTTCCACCGCCTGCGCGATGGAGCCTGATGGCAGGTTATTATTCACTGATTTGATCCGCCGAAACCGGCTTTCCACATTGTTTACTGGCGCAAAAGCGTTTCAGGCCTTGCGCGGTTTTCTTTTCTATAAGTAACGGATAATCGCAATGAGGGCAGACGCCCGCTACTGGTTTGAAATTGATAACGAACTGGCATTCAGGATAGCGATCGCACGAATGGAAGGTCTTACCATAACGAGAGCGGCGCTGCACCAGTTGACCACGCTGGCACTGAGGACAGGCAATTGCCGTTTCATCTGGTTTATCAATTTGTTCCGTATGTTCACATTCCGGATAGCGGCTGCATCCGATAAACATCCCGAACCGCCCCTGCCGCAGCGCCAGTTCGCCGCCACAGAGTGGACAAAGCTGTCCCTCCAGAATTTTGACGATATGTCCATCCGCCTGGCTTTTCAGGGGACGGACATAATCACATTCCGGATAGTGTGAACAACCGAGAAACGGACCGTGTTTCCCGGACCGAATAACAAGTTCAGCCCCACACTGTGGGCAGGGCTCGTTTTTATGCACCGTGAAGAGTGCTGATTTGGCCATAACAACTCTTGTTGCTGCACATAGAATTAATGCAGCATACCTTC
The DNA here is from genome assembly GCF_049238705.1 of Enterobacter cloacae complex sp. IR5403. NCBI lineage: Bacteria > Pseudomonadati > Pseudomonadota > Gammaproteobacteria > Enterobacterales > Enterobacteriaceae > Enterobacter > Enterobacter cloacae complex sp. IR5403. Next base: position 3,573 of record NZ_JBMKHP010000018.1, read on the forward strand.
ATTCACTTCAAAGAGTAATTCTTCCATTTGCTGATAGGCATTTTCACAGCCTGGAATGTTGAACAGAACCATCAGGATCACCCATTTGAGATCTTCCAGTTCAAATTCAGCAGTATCCAGCGCCATGACGCGCTCTATCACCATCTCTCTCGTTTCGAGGTTTAGCACCTGAATCTGCTCGAGGAATAAAATGAATCCCCGGCAGCTGGCATCCAGCCTTTCACACTCTTCAGCTGTATAGATGCGCACAGACAATGGGTCAGAAGCAAGCTGCATCGGTTCGGCGAGGCCGTCCTGATAATCAGCTAACTTATCCAGCCACATCAACGCATTATAAATATCTTCCCGCTCAAAACCTGCGTCGGTCAGATCCCGTGTTAATTTGTCCTGATCCACCTGCATTTCTGCTTCGTTGTGGATGTAAGTCTCAAACAAATACATCAGTACGTCGAACATGGCATGCCCTCCTTAATCGGACATAGCCGCCGGGTACAGCTGCGATCCACCCTGCTAACTCCAGTTCGAGTAGCTGTGCTACCGTTACTGGCACAGGTTGGCCGGCACGTTCAGCGACAACGTCAACAGGTGTTACCTCATCTCCTACGTTAGCCAGGAGCTTGGGAAATGGCAATGCTACTGCCTCCTGATCCGATGAAATATGTCGCTTTTGGAGATCATCCTGCAACCAATGCAATCCATACTGCAAATTTTCCAGGATATCCTCTTTACAGGTCACCAGCGTCGCCCCCTGTTTTATCAGCCAGTGAGGGCCTTCGCAGCCAGGGTTTCCCAACGGGCCGGGTAGCGCAAAAACTTCACGCCCCTGCTCCAGTGCGCACCTTGCGGTAACCAGCGATCCACTCCGAATCGCAGCTTCGACCACCAGCACGCCCTGGCTTAACCCACTGATGATCCGGTTACGCCGTGGAAAGTTACCCGGTCTGGGCGATGTCGAAAGTGAAAACTCAGACACTATCGCCCCCTCTGAAGCGATAAGTTGCTCAGCCAGAATGTGATGACGACGCGGATAGAGACTAAAAAGACCATTGCCAAGCACGGCGACACTTCGCCCTTTTGCTGACAACGCCGCATGATGTGCCACACCATCGATGCCGCAAGCCAGGCCACTGGTGATCGTAAAGCCACATTGGGACAGCTGTTCACTCAGCATTTTCCCCCAACGCTCGCCATACCACGAGGGCGCACGGCTGCCCACAACCGCAAGCTGCATGCTATTAAGCACATCAACGCAGCCTCGCACAAAGAGCGCCCCGGGAAAATCAGGTATAGAACGCAGCAATGGCGGGAAGCGAGGATCATCCGCCGTGAGAAGGTGGTTGTCGGTGTGTTCCAGCCATTCCAGACTACGTTCATGCTCACTCTCGCTGAACGAAAAAAACTTTACGGCATGTTTGGGCGAAAGCCCTGACGCGTTGACAGCTTCAGCATCGACGGTTGCCTGGCGAAGCAGCCTCTGCGTAATCTCCAGCATCGCGTCACCGTATAACGACCCGATGTTTATAAGCCGTAACCATATCTCTGTGGACGTCATCCTTTTCCCTGCCATAAGCAGCCTCAGCAATCTTTGCGATTGGTCACTGATGCTGTCAATCGACCGGGGATTTGTCTAGAATAGAAGTAATATTCTTATCAACTCCTGAACACGACTCTGGAAATTTATGGCAGTTTTGCAAGTGTTACATATTCCTGACGAGCGCCTTCGCATCGTCGCGGAACCGGTTAAAGAAGTGAATGCAGAAATTCAGCGTATCGTCGATGATATGTTCGATACCATGTACGCTGAAGAAGGCATTGGCCTTGCCGCGACCCAGGTAGACATTCACAAACGTATTATTGTGATCGACGTTTCTGAAAATCGCGATGAGCGCCTGGTGCTGATCAACCCTGAGCTGCTGGAAAAAAGCGGCGAAACAGGTATTGAGGAAGGCTGTCTGTCTATCCCTGAACAGCGCGCTTTGGTGCCACGTGCCGAAAAAGTTAAAATCCGCGCACTGGATCGTGACGGCAATCCGTTTGAGCTGGAAGCTGACGATCTGCTGGCGATTTGCATTCAGCATGAGATGGATCACCTGGTCGGTAAACTGTTTATCGATTACCTCTCACCACTGAAGCAACAGCGTATTCGTCAGAAAGTTGAGAAACTGGATCGTTTGCGTTCTCGCGCTTAACGCCCCCCGGATACAAGGAATAACGTGTCTACATCACTACGTATAATCTTCGCGGGTACCCCTGATTTTGCAGCGCGTCATCTCGACGCGCTGCTATCGTCTGGTCATCAGATTGTTGGCGTATTTACTCAGCCGGATCGTCCGGCTGGCCGCGGTAAAAAACTGATGCCTGGCCCGGTTAAAGTGCTGGCAGAAACGCATGGTTTACCGGTATTCCAGCCTGCGTCATTACGACCTCAGGAAAACCAGCAGTTAGTGGCAGATCTGAACGCTGACGTGATGGTAGTTGTGGCTTACGGCCTCATTCTGCCGAAAGCGGTACTCGATATGCCCCGCCTGGGCTGTGTTAACGTTCATGGTTCTTTGCTCCCACGCTGGCGCGGTGCAGCCCCTATTCAGCGCGCTCTGTGGGCAGGCGATGCTGAAACTGGCGTGACAATCATGAAGATGGACGTAGGTTTAGACACGGGCGACATGCTGTATAAACTGGCGTGTCCCATTACCGCAGAAGATACCAGCGCCACGCTGTATGACAAGCTGGCGGATCTCGGTCCGCAGGGGCTGATTGAGACGCTGCAACAGCTTGCTGACAATACAGCGACACCTGAAGAGCAGGATGAGGCGCAGGTGACCTATGCTGAAAAACTGAGTAAAGAAGAAGCCCGGATCGACTGGTCCCTGTCAGCAGCTCAACTCGAACGCTGCATCCGCGCCTTTAATCCGTGGCCGATGAGCTGGTTGATGATTGATGAGCAGCCAGTGAAAGTCTGGAAAGCTTCAGTTATTAACGGCAATACATCGGCAGAGCCCGGTACGATTATCGACGCCAGCAAAAACGGTATCCAGGTTGCGACCGGAGAAGGGATCCTGAATCTTGAATCGCTGCAACCGGCCGGTAAAAAGGCAATGAGCGCGCAGGATCTATTAAATTCCCGTCGTGAATGGTTCATCCCTGGCAATCGCCTTGCCTGAACAAATTTACTCTTAAGGCCCGGTGTTTCCGGGCATTTTTATTTTTACGGTTATGAAAAGACAAAATCTACGCACTATGGCGGCTCAGGCCGTTGAGCAGGTTATTGAGCAGGGCCAGTCACTGAGTAATGTCCTGCCTGCACTGCAACAAAAGGTTTCCGATAAAGACAAAGCCCTGCTTCAGGAGCTGTGCTTTGGCGTGCTGCGCACCCTCTCTCAGCTTGAGTGGTTAATTAATAAGCTGATGTCACGCCCGATGAGCGGCAAGCAGCGTACCGTGCATTATTTGATCATGGTCGGTTTCTACCAGCTTCTTCATACCCGCATTCCACCTCATGCTGCGCTGGCTGAGACAGTGGAGGGGGCCGTTGCGATTAAACGTCCCCAGTTGAAAGGATTGATTAACGGCGTGCTGCGTCAGTTCCAGCGTCAGCAGGACGAACTGCTGGCAGAATTTGCGCAAAGCGAAGCGCGCTTCCTGCATCCTGAATGGCTGCTGAATCGCCTTAAAAAAGCCTACCCTCAGCAATGGCAAGACATTGTGGATGCCAATAACCAACGTCCGCCGATGTGGTTACGCGTTAATCGTAACCATCATACCCGCGACGCATGGCTGGCCCTGCTGGAAGAGGCCGGAATGAGCGGCTTCACACACGCTGCTTATCCTGATGCGGTTCGTTTAGCCTCCCCTGCACCGGTACATGCATTACCCGGTTTTGAAGAGGGCTGGGTAACGGTACAGGACGCATCCGCTCAGGGCTGCATGACCTGGCTTGAACCGAAAGACGGGGAGCAGATCCTTGATCTCTGTGCAGCGCCAGGGGGGAAAACAACGCACATTCTGGAAGTGGCGCCGCAGGCCAGCGTGATGGCCGTGGATGTTGATGAGCAGCGTCTTTCACGCGTCTATGACAACCTCAAGCGTCTGGGTATGAAAGCACAGGTTAAGCAAGGCGATGGACGTAAACCCGCAGACTGGTGTGGTGATACCCGGTTCGATCGCATTTTGCTGGACGCCCCCTGCTCAGCAACCGGCGTGATTCGTCGTCATCCCGATATCAAATGGCTGCGTCGCGATCGTGATATCAAGGAGCTTGCCCAGTTGCAATCCGAAATTCTGGATGCCATCTGGCCGCATCTCAAACCCGGCGGAACCCTGGTGTATGCAACCTGCTCTGTTCTCCCGGAAGAGAACAGTCAGCAAATTGCGGCCTTCCTGAAACGCACCCCGGACGCTACGCTGCATGATACGGGAACACCTGAGCACCCGGGTCTGCAAAACCTGCCGGGCGCAGAAGAGGGTGATGGCTTCTTTTACGCTAAGCTAATCAAAGAGTGATGTTGAGAACAGGTCACGAAAGATGAAAATTATCATTCTGGGCGCAGGGCAAGTTGGCGGAACGCTGGCGGAAAATCTCGTGGGCGAAAACAACGATATCACCATTGTGGATACCAATGGCGATCGCCTGCGCGTTTTGCAGGACAAGTTTGATCTTCGTGTTGTACAGGGGCACGGCTCTCACCCACGCGTGCTTCGGGAGGCGGGCGCGGACGATGCCGACATGCTGGTTGCAGTAACCAGTTCTGATGAAACCAACATGGTTGCATGTCAGGTGGCCTACTCGCTTTTCAACACACCGAACCGCATCGCCCGTATTCGCTCCCCGGACTATGTCCGGGATGCGGAAAAGCTGTTTAATTCCGAAGCAGTACCTATCGACCATCTTATTGCGCCTGAACAGCTGGTTATCGACAGTATTTATCGTCTGATTGAGTACCCGGGCGCGTTGCAGGTTGTGAACTTTGCTGAAGGAAAAGTAAGCCTGGCGGTTGTGAAGGCTTATTACGGCGGTCCGCTGATTGGTAATGCCCTGTCGACAATGCGCGAGCATATGCCACATATCGATACGCGTGTTGCGGCGATTTTCCGTCACGACAGACCTATTCGTCCGCAAGGGTCCACCATTGTCGAAGCCGGGGATGAAGTCTTCTTTATTGCGGCTTCTCAGCATATCCGTGCGGTGATGAGTGAACTTCAGCGTCTCGAAAAACCGTATAAACGTATTATGCTGGTTGGCGGCGGTAATATTGGCGCAGGTCTGGCGAGACGGCTGGAAAAAGACTACAGCGTGAAGCTGATCGAACGAGATCAACAGCGCGCGTCGGAGCTGGCTGAAAAGCTTCAGAATACTATCGTGTTTTATGGCGATGCTTCGGATCAGGAATTGCTGGCCGAAGAGCATATCGATCAGGTTGATCTTTTTATTGCCGTCACCAACGACGACGAAGCGAATATTATGTCCGCCATGCTCGCTAAACGTATGGGGGCGAAAAAAGTAATGGTGCTTATCCAGCGTAAGGCTTATGTCGACCTGGTACAGGGTAGCGTAATTGATATTGCTATTTCACCTCAGCAAGCCACCATTTCTGCCCTGCTAAGCCATGTGCGTAAAGCGGATATTGTCGGCGTGTCGTCTCTTCGTCGTGGTGTTGCTGAAGCCATTGAAGCCGTCGCTCATGGGGATGAAACGACGTCGCGCGTTGTTGGTCGCGCGATCGACGAAATTAAACTTCCACCAGGCACCATTATCGGCGCCGTAGTGCGAGGTAACGATGTCATGATCGCCAATGATAATTTACGTATCGAGCAGGGTGACCACGTTATTATGTTCCTGACCGATAAAAAATTTATTACCGACGTCGAGCGTTTATTCCAGCCAAGCCCGTTCTTCCTGTAATGATTTGGGTGCTCAGACAAGAGCACCCAAATATTAACCTTCTAATTTTCATGCCTTTTATTTTTCATAACGATTATTTATCCCCAATGGCAATTAGCTAATCATTTGTTAAACTTATAGGCGTCAGCTGGCACAAGGAGAACATAATGAGTTTTATTAAAGAGTTTCGCGAATTTGCGATGCGCGGGAATGTGGTGGATTTGGCTGTGGGTGTCATAATTGGTGCGGCGTTCGGTAAGATCGTTTCATCATTAGTCGCCGACATTATTATGCCGCCGTTAGGACTGTTGATTGGAGGCATTGATTTTAAACAATTCGCCTTCACACTTCGGGAAGCTCAGGGCGATATCCCTGCGGTTGTAATGCACTACGGCGTATTCATTCAGAACGTATTTGATTTCGTGATCGTGGCATTTGCCATTTTCATGGCGATCAAACTTATCAACAGACTTAACCGTAAAAAAGAAGAACCGGCTGCTGCCCCGCCAGCACCCACTAAAGAAGAAGTCTTACTGACTGAAATTCGCGATCTGTTAAAAGAGCAGAATAACCGCGTTTAATCAGGCGACAGAAACAGAAAGGCCAGTGGTAAAAAAGCGATTAGCTTGCTTGCCACTGGCCTCCCAGTTACCTCGTTGTGCATGTTTACCTTTACGTAAATAACTCCCTTTTCCTTTCTTGTTCTTCTCCACTCGCTGTCTGAAAAGCGGGTCGTGAAGCAATGCCTCAATGGCGTTATCCTTAATTTGTCCCTTAGTATGCTGATAGCGGCTCATCATTTCTCCTGAGCATAGTTAATGTCGGCGGGAGTCTAGTCCCTGGCTGATAAAAAATCAACAACCCTGAGTTTCACTACTGGCGCCCTGTTCAAGAGCTTCCAGTATTGAGCAATAAACACTGCTATGAGCGGTACCGCAGCACGCGTCATTTAACCTTTGCAGAGATCGCTGCATGGCTTGCAGCTCCTGAATGCGTCCTTCAACTTCATCCAGCCGGGCCTGAACGATGCTTTTAGATTCCTGACACGTATGATGTTCAGGATCGATACGGATCGACAGCAGTTCACGGATCGACTCCAGCGTGAAGCCGAGTTGCCGTGCATAGCGGATAAAACGAAGGCGTTGCAGATCGTTATCCGTATAAAGGCGAAATCCACCTTCCGTTCTGACCTCATGATCGATCATCTGCTGCTTTTCGTAGTAGCGGATAGTATCCGGCGTTACGTTAGCAAGCTTCGCAAGTTCACCTATGCGGTACATGGCTACTCCTCGTTTATTTTTTGCATTAAACTTTCACTGTACTCACCATGCAAAAAATCAGTATTCATTCCCGTCTGGCGCAGTTTTAGCTCGATGAGCGCCAACCGACGACTGATTTCGGAGTACCGCGGGTCATTCTTATGAATGCCTTTAAGCAGATCGGCAAGCTCGACGGCTTCATTGCGTTGCTGAAGTTCAGGCGGTAAACAACCTGCGTTTTTCAGTAAGCGATAACCGGCCCGTAATTCAGGTGGAATATGTGAATCATCGTCCAGAATCAGCGGCTCACCGCTGCCGGGAAGATTTTCGAACTCGCCTTTGTTTTGGGCATCGCAAATATGGCGTTCAGCCCACTGATCGAGCAACCACATAATGAACTCCAGGGGATGAGCAGAAAAGATACAGACATTGTAGATAAGTGGAGATTCTGCGGATATAAAAAAACCCGCCGAGGCGGGTTTTTTTACGTTACTACAGATTACTCTGCAGCAGCTTCTGCTTTCTCTGAACGATCAACCAGCTCGATGTAAGCCATCGGCGCGTTGTCGCCTGCACGGAAGCCACACTTCAGAATGCGAGTGTAACCACCGGCACGGCTCGCGAAACGCGGGCCCAGTTCGTTAAACAGTTTTGCCACGATCTCGTTATCACGAGTACGGGCGAATGCCAGACGACGATTAGCAACGCTGTCAGTCTTGGCAAGAGTAATCAGCGGCTCAACTACGCGACGCAGCTCTTTCGCTTTAGGCAGGGTCGTCTTGATGATTTCATGACGAACCAGTGAACCTGCCATGTTGCGGAACATAGCCTGGCGATGGCTGCTGTTGCGGTTCAGTTGACGACCACTCTTACGATGGCGCATGACCTTATCCTTCTCAGTAAAACCTTAACCTGTGATCCGGTTACTCGTCAGCAATGCTTGCCGGTGGCCAGTTTTCCAGGCGCATGCCCAGAGACAGACCACGTGAAGCCAGCACGTCTTTAATCTCGGTAAGAGATTTTTTACCCAGGTTCGGCGTTTTCAGCAACTCAACCTCGGTACGCTGTACCAGATCACCGATATAGTGGATAGCTTCTGCCTTGAGGCAGTTAGCAGAGCGGACAGTCAATTCCAGATCGTCAACAGGGCGCAGCAGGATCGGATCGAATTCTGGTTTCTCTTCTTTCACTTCCGGCTGACGTACATCACGTAAGTCAACGAAAGCTTCCAGTTGTTCTGCCAGGATGGTTGCCGCACGACGAATCGCCTCTTCAGGATCGATTGTGCCATTGGTTTCCATTTCGATGACCAGCTTGTCCAGGTCGGTACGCTGTTCTACACGCGCTGCTTCAACATTGTAGGCAATACGCTCTACAGGGCTGTAGCATGCGTCGACCAGCAGACGGCCGATTGGGCGCTCATCTTCTTCCGAATGAATTCGGGCAGAAGCCGGCACATAACCACGACCGCGCTGAACTTTGATACGCATGCTAATAGCTGCGTTCTCATCGGTCAGGTGGCAGATCACGTGCTGCGGCTTGACGATTTCAACATCACCGTCGTGGGTGATGTCGGCTGCAGTCACAGGGCCAATGCCAGATTTATTCAGAGTAAGAATAACTTCATCTTTACCCTGAACTCTCACCGCCAGCCCTTTCAGGTTGAGCAGGATTTCAAGGATATCTTCCTGAACGCCTTCTTTGGTGCTGTACTCATGAAGTACACCATCAATCTCAACCTCGGTCACCGCGCAACCCGGCATCGATGAGAGCAGAATACGGCGCAGTGCGTTACCCAGAGTATGGCCAAAGCCACGCTCTAAAGGCTCAAGGGTCACCTTGGCGTGCGTCGAACTCACTTGCTCGATATCTACCAGGCGCGGTTTTAGAAACTCTGTCACAGAACCCTGCATTGTGTCCTCTCTTTGGTACTAAGCTTTACTTGGAGTAAAGCTCGACGATCAGGTGTTCGTTAATGTCCGCAGACAGATCAGAACGTTCTGGCTGACGCTTGAACGTACCTTCCATCTTGCCAGCATCAACTTCCAGCCAGGTTGGCTTTTCACGCTGCTCAGCCAGCTCCAGAGCGGCTTTCACGCGAGATTGCTTTTTCGCTTTCTCACGAATGCTAACAACGTCATTCGCTTTAACCTGATAAGAAGCGATGTTAACAACACGACCGTTTACCATGATTGCTTTATGGCTAACCAGCTGGCGTGATTCAGCACGAGTCGCGCCGAAGCCCATACGGTATACAACGTTGTCCAGACGACCTTCCAGCAGAGCCAGCAGGTTTTCACCTGTGTTGCCTTTCAGACGTGCTGCTTCTTTATAGTAGTTACGGAACTGACGCTCCAGCACACCGTAGATACGGCGAACTTTTTGCTTTTCACGCAACTGCACACCATAGTCAGACAGACGCGGTTTACGCGCACCGTGCTGGCCAGGAGCTTGTTCAATTTTACACTTGGTATCGATCGCGCGAACGCCAGACTTAAGGAATAAGTCGGTGCCCTCACGACGGCTCAGCTTGAGCTTAGGACCCAAATATCTTGCCATTTTCTATCTCCAACTAACCTAAAAAACGAGCGTTATACGCGACGTTTTTTCGGCGGACGACAACCGTTATGAGGGATCGGAGTCACATCAGTAATATTCGTGATGCGGAAACCAGCGGCGTTCAGAGCGCGAACAGTAGATTCACGACCCGGACCCGGACCTTTAACCATAACTTCCAGATTCTTGATGCCGTATTCTTTTACGGCTTCAGCGCAACGCTCTGCTGCAACCTGAGCTGCGAACGGAGTGGATTTGCGAGAACCACGGAAACCGGAACCACCGGCTGTTGCCCAACCCAATGCGTTACCCTGACGATCAGTAATAGTAACGATGGTGTTGTTGAAAGAAGCATGGATATGAGCCACGCCGTCAGAGACTTGTTTTCTTACACGTTTACGTGCACGAACTGGTGCCTTTGCCATTATTCAATCACCCCGATTATTTCTTGATCGGTTTGCGCGGACCCTTACGGGTACGTGCGTTGGTCTTAGTACGCTGACCGCGCACTGGCAGACCACGACGATGACGCAAACCGCGATAGCAACCAAGATCCATCAGGCGCTTGATGCTCATGCTGATTTCACGGCGCAGATCACCTTCAACGACAAATTTGGCAACTTCGTCACGCAGCGTGTCGATTTGTTCTTCAGACAGCTCACTGATCTTAACATCTTCAGCGATACCCGCTGCAGCCAGAATGGCTTTAGAACGGGTCTTGCCGACGCCATAGATCGAAGTTAATGCGATCACAGCATGTTTCTGATCAGGAATGTTAATGCCTGCTATACGGGCCACTATGCACTCCTACTATTTAATATGTACGCACCATGCTGAAAAGCCCGTTTTCAGGATACTCAAATGGAAACGTACAGACATACAAAAGATTGGCTGGCTAATCTAGCCAGCTCAACCCAACTTTGCAAGAAAAATATGCGAAATAATCAGCCTTGGCGCTGTTTATGCTTCGGCTCGGCACTGCAAATCACACGGATGACACCATCACGCTTAACGATTTTGCAGTTACGGCATAATTTCTTGACGGAAGCACGAACTTTCATTTTTACTCTCCGTAACTTCTCAGGCGACCAGTTAGCGGCCGTAGCCTTTCAGGTTCGCCTTCTTCAATGCAGACTCATACTGACTGGACATCATCAGAGTTTGCACTTGAGCCATAAAGTCCATAATCACGACCACAACGATAAGCAGTGAGGTCCCACCGAAGTAGAACGGTACTTTCATTGCATCACGCATGAACTCCGGGATCAGGCAGATAAAAGTAATATAAAGCGCACCAACCAAAGTCAGGCGAGTCATTACTTTATCGATATACTTCGCCGTTTGCTCTCCCGGACGAATTCCTGGTACAAATGCACCGGACTTCTTCAGGTTATCTGCTGTTTCACGCGGGTTGAAGACCAACGCCGTGTAGAAGAAACAGAAGAAGATGATCGCAGACGCATAGAGTAACACATAAAGTGGTTGCCCAGGCTGCAAATACAGCGAAATTGTTGTCAGCCAGTTCCAACCAGTACCGCCCCCGAACCATGACGCGATGGTTGCCGGGAACAGAATAATACTGGAAGCGAAGATAGCCGGGATAACCCCCGCCATATTCACTTTCAGCGGTAAATGTGTGCTCTGTGCAGCATAGACACGACGACCCTGCTGACGTTTAGCGTAGTTCACCACAATGCGGCGTTGACCACGTTCAACGAAGACAACAAAGAACGTCACTGCAAATACTAATACTGCAACCAACAGCAACAGGAGGAAGTGCAGGTCGCCTTGACGCGCTTGCTCGATAGTATGGGCGATGGCCGGCGGGAGACCCGCAACGATACCGGCGAAGATAATGATTGAGATACCGTTACCGATACCGCGTTCAGTAATCTGTTCGCCGAGCCACATCAGGAACATGGTCCCTGTGACCAGACTTACAACAGCGGTGAAATAGAATGCAAAGCCCGGGTTTAAAACCAGGCCCTGCATACCAGGCATATTCGGAAGACCGGTAGCAATACCGATCGACTGGAATATTGCCAGCACCAGAGTGCCGTAACGGGTGTACTGGCTAATCTTACGACGTCCAGACTCCCCTTCTTTCTTCAACTCTGCCAGGGCCGGATGAACGACCGTCAGCAGCTGGATAATAATCGATGCCGAAATGTACGGCATAATACCCAGTGCGAAAATAGAAGCACGGCTGAGAGCACCACCAGAGAACATGTTGAACATTTCAATGATGGTGCCTCGCTGTTGCTCAAGCAGTTTGGCAAGTACAGCGGCATCAATACCAGGGATCGGAATAAAAGAGCCAATACGGAACACAATCAGCGCGCCGATTACAAACAGCAGTCTGCGTTTCAGCTCGCCAAATCCACCTTTGGCACTTTGAAAATCTAATCCCGGTTGCTTAGCCATCTGCTACTTATTCCTCAATTTTACCGCCAGCAGCTTCGATAGCAGCACGAGCACCTTTAGTAACACGCAGGCCACGAACAGTTACCGGAGTAGAAACTTCACCAGCCAGGATCACTTTCGCGAACTCGATCTGGATACCGATAATGTTAGCCGCTTTCAGCGTATTCAGGTCTACAACGCCGCCTTCAACTTTCGCCAGGTCAGACAGACGGATTTCCGCTGTGATCGCTGCTTTGCGAGAGGTGAAGCCGAACTTCGGCAGACGACGGTACAGTGGCATCTGGCCACCCTCGAAACCGCGACGTACGCCACCGCCAGAACGAGAGTTCTGACCTTTGTGACCACGACCACCGGTTTTGCCGAGGCCAGAACCGATACCACGACCCAGGCGTTTACCCGCCTTTTTAGAGCCTTCGGCCGGAGACAGAGTATTTAAACGCATCTCTTACTCCTCAACTTTAACCATGAAGTAAACCGCGTTGACCATACCACGAACAGCAGGAGTATCCTCGCGCTCAACGGTATGACCAATACGACGCAGACCCAGGCCAAGCAGCGTTGCCTTGTGTTTCGGCAGACGACCGATTGCACTGCGGGTTTGAGTGATTTTAATAGTCTTTGCCATGGTCAATTACCCCAGAATTTCTTCAACGGATTTACCACGCTTGGCAGCGACCATTTCTGGAGAATTCATATTTTCCAGGCCATCAATAGTTGCACGAACCACGTTGATCGGGTTGGTGGAACCATATGCTTTAGCCAGAACGTTATGAACTCCAGCAACTTCCAGAACGGCGCGCATTGCACCACCGGCGATGATACCGGTACCTTCGGAAGCTGGCTGCATGAATACACGAGAACCCGTGTGAACACCTTTAACTGGGTGTTGCAGGGTACCGTTGTTCAGCGCGACGTTAATCATATTGCGACGGGCTTTTTCCATCGCTTTCTGGATCGCTGCTGGAACTTCACGCGCTTTACCGTAACCAAAACCAACGCGACCGTTACCATCACCCACTACAGTCAGAGCTGTGAAGGAGAAAATACGACCACCTTTAACGGTTTTAGATACGCGGTTTACCGCGATCAGCTTTTCCTGCAGTTCGCCAGCCTGTTTTTCGATGTGAGCCATCTTACACCTCTACCTTAGAACTGAAGGCCAGCTTCACGGGCAGCATCTGCCAGTGCCTGGACACGACCATGATATTGGAACCCGGAACGGTCAAAGGAAACATTGCTGATGCCTTTTTCCAGAGCGCGTTCAGCGACAGCTTTACCTACAGCTGCTGCGGCGTCTTTGTTACCGGTATACTTCAATTGTTCTGAGATAGCTTTTTCTACAGTAGAAGCAGCTACCAGAACTTCAGAACCGTTCGGTGCAATTACCTGTGCGTAAATATGACGCGGGGTACGATGTACCACCAGGCGAGTTGCACCCAGCTCTTTGAGCTTGCGGCGTGCGCGGGTCGCACGACGGATACGAGCAGATTTCTTATCCATAGTGTTACCTTACTTCTTCTTAGCCTCTTTGGTACGCACGACTTCGTCGGCGTAACGAACACCCTTGCCTTTATAAGGCTCAGGACGACGGTAGGCGCGCAGATCTGCTGCAACCTGACCGATCAGCTGTTTATCAGCGCCTTTCAGCACGATTTCAGTCTGAGTCGGGCATTCTGCAGTGATACCGGCCGGCAGCGGATGCTCAACAGGGTGTGAGAAGCCCAGAGACAGGCCTACTGCATTCCCTTTGATAGCTGCACGATAACCTACACCAACCAGCTGAAGCTTTTTAGTGAAGCCTTCGGTAACACCAACAACCATTGAGTTCAGCAGGGCACGCGCGGTACCAGCCTGAGCCCATCCATCCACGAAACCATCACGTGGACCGAAGGTCAGAGCGTTATCTGCATGTTTAACTTCAACAGCATTGTTGAGGGTACGAGTCAGCTCGCCGTTTTTACCTTTGATCGTAATAACCTGACCGTCGATTTTTACATCAACGCCGGCAGGAATAACGACCGGTGCTTTAGCAACACGAGACATTCTTTCCTCCGATTAGGCTACGTAGCAGATAATTTCGCCACCAAGACCAGCCTGGCGCGCTGCACGATCAGTCATAACACCTTTAGAGGTAGAAACAACTGCGATACCAAGACCAGCCATTACTTTTGGCAGCTCATCTTTTTTCTTATAGATGCGCAGGCCTGGGCGGCTGACACGCTGAATGCTTTCTACAACAGCTTTACCCTGGAAATACTTGAGAGTAAGTTCCAGTTCCGGCTTGGTGTCGCCTTCAACTTTAAAATCTTCGATAAAACCTTCTTCCTTCAGCACGTTGGCAATTGCCACTTTCAGCTTGGCGGAAGGCATGGTGACCGCAACTTTGTTCGCGGCCTGACCGTTACGGATACGGGTCAGCATATCCGCGATCGGATCTTGCATGCTCATCTGTCTTTACTCCCGTGATTCAATTGGTAATTACCAGCTAGCCTTTTTCAAGCCTGGTACTTCACCGCGCATGGCGGCTTCACGCAGTTTGATACGGCTCAACCCAAACTTGCCCACATAACCATGTGGACGACCTGTTTGACGACAGCGGTTACGCTGACGAGACGGGCTGGAATCACGCGGCAGAGACTGCAGCTTGAGAACCGCATTCCAACGATCTTCGTCGGAAGCGTTCACATCAGAAATGATCGCTTTCAGTTCAGCGCGTTTAGCGAAGAATTTATCAGCTAAAGCTACGCGCTTTACTTCGCGTGCTTTCATTGATTGCTTAGCCATTCAGTAACCCTACCTTACTTGCGGAACGGGAAGTCAAAGGCAGCCAGCAGAGCACGGCCTTCTTCATCAGATTTCGCAGTAGTGGTAATGGTAATATCCAAACCACGCACGCGGTCGACTTTATCGTAGTCGATTTCTGGGAAGATGATCTGCTCACGGACACCCATGCTGTAGTTACCACGACCGTCGAAAGACTTAGCGGACAAGCCACGGAAGTCACGGATACGTGGAACAGCAATAGTGATCAGGCGCTCAAGGAACTCCCACATGCGTTCGCCACGCAGAGTTACTTTACAGCCGATCGGATAGCCCTGACGGATTTTGAAGCCTGCAACAGATTTGCGTGCTTTGGTGATCAGCGGTTTTTGACCGGAGATTGCTGTCAGGTCAGCTGCTGCGTTATCCAGCAGTTTCTTGTCAGCGATCGCTTCACCAACACCCATGTTCAGGGTGATCTTCTCGACCCGAGGGACTTGCATGACAGAATTGTAGTTAAACTCAGTCATGAGTTTGTTAACTACTTCGTCTTTGTAGTAATCATGCAGTTTCGCCATCGTACTACTCCAAATTACTTGATAGTTTCGCTGTTAGACTTGAAGAAACGGACTTTTTTACCGTCTTCGAATCTAAAGCCTACACGGTCAGCCTTACCGGTAGCCGCATTGAAGATTGCAACGTTAGAAACCTGAATAGCAGCTTCTTTTTCAACGATGCCGCCTGGTTGGTTCAGGGCCGGAACCGGCTTCTGATGTTTCTTAACCAGGTTGATACCTTCAACGACGAGTTTGCCGGAAGACAGAACATTTTTTACTTTACCGCGTTTACCTTTATCTTTACCGGTTAACACGATAACTTCGTCATCACGACGGATTTTCGCTGCCATGATTCGCTCCTTAGAGTACTTCTGGTGCCAGAGAGATAATTTTCATGAACTTCTCAGTACGAAGTTCACGAGTTACCGGCCCAAAGATACGCGTGCCGATAGGCTGCTCGCTGTTATTGTTTAAAATAACGCATGCATTACCATCGAAGCGAATGACAGAACCGTCAGGGCGACGAACACCCTTCTTGGTGCGCACCACTACCGCCTTCAGCACATCACCTTTTTTGACCTTACCACGTGGAATTGCTTCCTTGATGGTGATCTTGATGATGTCGCCTACGCCTGCGTAGCGACGGTGCGAGCCACCCAGAACCTTGATACACATTACGCGACGTGCACCGGAGTTGTCGGCGACGTTCAGCATAGTCTGTTCTTGGATCATTTTAGTGCTCCGCTAATGTCAACTACTACCTGAGACTCTAAAATCAGAGCCGTTAAAAAGCCCCATATCGAGGGCGCGGCATTATAACACCGCTTCTGCAATATGGGTAGAAAAAATAAACGGCTCATCGCTGAGCCGTTTATTCGTATTGAGAATGCGTACTCTATTACAGAACCGCTTTCTCTACAACGCGAACCAGCGTCCAGGACTTAGTCTTGGACAGTGGACGGCATTCACGGATTTCAACCTTGTCGCCGATACCACATTCGTTGTTCTCGTCATGTACGTGCAGTTTGGTCGTACGCTTGATGAATTTACCGTAGATCGGGTGTTTCACAAAACGTTCGATAGCTACAACAATGGATTTCTCCATTTTATCGCTAACAACACGACCTTGCAGAGTACGGATTTTATCGGTCATTACGCACCCGCCTTCTGAGTCAGTAAAGTCTTAACGCGCGCAACATTGCGACGCACTTGCTTCAGCAGGTGAGTCTGTTGCAGCTGGCCACTTGCAGCCTGCATACGCAGGTTGAACTGCTCACGCAGCAGGTTCAGCAGCTCAGCGTTCAGCTCTTCAACGCTTTTTTCACGCAGCTCTTTTGCTTTCATTACATCACCGTCTTAGTTACAAAGGTGGTTTTGATAGGCAGTTTCGCTGCTGCCAGGCCGAAGGCTTCACGGGCCAGCTCTTCCGGAACACCGTCCATTTCATAAAGGACTTTGCCCGGTTGGATCAAGGCAACCCAGTACTCCACGTTACCTTTACCTTTACCCATACGAACTTCCAGTGGCTTCTCGGTGATCGGTTTGTCCGGGAATACACGGATCCAGATCTTACCTTGACGCTTAACTGCACGGGTCATTGCACGACGTGCTGCTTCGATCTGACGTGCAGTCAGACGACCACGGCCAACAGCTTTCAGACCGAAAGTGCCGAAGCTAACATCCGTACCCTGCGCCAGACCACGGTTGCGGCCTTTGTGCACTTTACGGAATTTTGTACGCTTTGGTTGTAACATCAGCGACGCTCCTTATTTACGGCCTTTACGCTGCTGCTTTTTAGGTTGAGCAGCCGGTTTTTCCGGTTGTTCAACAGCAGCCATACCACCCAGGATCTCACCTTTGAAGATCCATACCTTAACGCCGATTACACCGTAAGTGGTGTGCGCTTCAGAGGTGTTGTAGTCGATGTCAGCACGCAGAGTGTGCAGCGGTACGCGACCTTCGCGGTACCATTCGGTACGTGCGATTTCCGCGCCGCCCAGACGGCCGCTAACTTCAACTTTGATACCTTTAGCGCCCAGACGCATTGCGTTCTGTACAGCACGCTTCATAGCACGACGGAACATAACACGACGTTCCAGCTGAGAAGTGATGCTGTCAGCAACCAATTTAGCGTCCAGTTCAGGCTTACGAACTTCAGCGATATTGATCTGTGCAGGAACGCCAGCGATATCCGCTACGACCTTGCGCAGTTTTTCTACGTCTTCGCCTTTCTTACCGATAACGATGCCAGGACGAGCAGTGTGAATAGTCACACGGATGCTCTTAGCTGGACGCTCGATAACGATACGAGATACAGACGCTTTAGCCAGTTCCTTAGTCAGGTACTGACGTACTTTAAAATCGCTGTCCAGGTTGTCAGCGAATTCTTTGGTGTTCGCAAACCAGGTAGAGTTCCATGGTTTTACAATACCCAGGCGAATACCATTAGGATGTACTTTCTGACCCATTGCTAGTCTCCAGAGTCTCAGCGATCGGACACAACCACAGTAATGTGGCTGGTGCGCTTCAGGATGCGATCTGCACGACCTTTCGCACGCGGCATAATGCGCTTCATGCTTGGGCCTTCATCTACGAAAATTTTCGCGACTTTCAGATCGTCGATGTCAGCGCCATCGTTGTGTTCAGCGTTAGCAATGGCAGATTCCAGTACTTTCTTGACCAATACCGCAGCTTTCTTGTTGGTATAGGTCAGGATGTCCAGGGCCTGCGACACTTTCTTACCGCGAATCAGGTCAGCAACAAGGCGAACCTTCTGTGCAGAAGAACGAGCATGGCGATGTTGAGCTAAAGTTTCCATCTCTTCCTCCTACCTTATTTCTTCTTCGCTTTTTTATCAGCAGCGTGGCCGCGATAAGTACGAGTCGGTGCGAATTCACCCAGTTTGTGACCAACCATTTCGTCGGTAACAAAGACTGGAACGTGCTGACGACCATTATGGACAGCGATGGTCAAACCGATCATGTTAGGAAAGATCGTTGAACGACGGGACCAAGTGCGCAGGGGCTTCTTGTCTCCGCTTTCCACCGCTTTCTCTACCTTCTTCAGCAAGTGCAGGTCAATAAAAGGACCTTTCTTGAGAGAACGTGGCATGGCTTATCCTCTAAAATTATTTGCTACGGCGACGTACGATAAATTTATCAGTACGCTTGTTGCTGCGGGTCTTCTTACCTTTGGTCTGAACGCCCCACGGAGTTACCGGGTGCTTACCAAAGTTACGACCTTCACCACCACCATGTGGGTGATCGACTGGGTTCATCGCAGTACCGCGAACGGTAGGACGAACACCACGCCAGCGTGCAGCACCAGCTTTACCCAGAACGCGCAGCATATGCTCAGCATTGCCAACTTCGCCCAGAGTAGCGCGGCAGTCTGCTTCGACTTTACGCATTTCACCAGAACGCAGACGCAGGGTGACATAAGCACCGTCACGCGCAACGATCTGAACGTAAGTACCCGCGGAACGCGCCAGCTGACCGCCTTTACCTGGTTTCATTTCTACGTTATGAACGGTAGAACCAACCGGGATATTGCGCATCGGCAGGGTGTTGCCTGCTTTGATTGCAGCATCAACGCCAGACTGAATCTGGTCGCCAGCTTTCAGGCCTTTAGGGGCCAGGATGTAACGGCGTTCGCCATCTTTGTACAGAACCAGCGCGATGTTCGCGGAACGGTTCGGATCGTACTCAAGACGCTCAACAACTGCTGGGATACCGTCTTTGTTGCGTTTGAAGTCAACAATACGATAAGCCTGCTTGTGGCCACCACCGATGTGACGAGTGGTGATACGGCC
The DNA here is from genome assembly GCF_049238705.1 of Enterobacter cloacae complex sp. IR5403. NCBI lineage: Bacteria > Pseudomonadati > Pseudomonadota > Gammaproteobacteria > Enterobacterales > Enterobacteriaceae > Enterobacter > Enterobacter cloacae complex sp. IR5403. The sequence continues at coordinate 22,818 of NZ_JBMKHP010000018.1, forward strand.
ATTGTTGTTACGACCACCGGATTTGCTGTTTTTTTCCAGCAACGGAGCAAAAGGTTTGCCCTTGTGCAGCTCAGGGTTAACCACTTTAACTACGTGGCGACGACCCGGAGATGTCGGTTTACATTTAACAACTGCCATTGTATTACTCCTCCGACTTACTCAGCGCCGCCAACGAAGTCCAGGTTCTGGCCTTCTTTCAGGGTGACGTAAGCTTTTTTCCAGTCGCTACGACGACCGATACGCTGTCCGTGACGTTTAACTTTCCCTTTAACTACCAGGGTGTTAACGACTTCGACTTCGACTTCAAACAGTTTCTGCACAGCAGCTTTGATCTCTGCTTTGGTCGCGTCTTTAGCAACTTTGAGAACGATGGTGTTTGTTTTTTCCATCGCAGTAGACGCTTTTTCAGAAACGTGCGGTGCGCGCAGCACCTTCAGCAGACGTTCTTCACGAATCATGCCAGCATCTCCTCAACTTGCTTAACAGCATCAGCAGTCATTACGACTTTGTCGAAGGCGATCAGGCTAACCGGGTCGATACCAGTCGCGTCGCGTACGTCAACCTTGTGCAGGTTACGCGCGGCCAGGAACAGGTTCTCGTCCAGCTCACCGGTGATGATCAGCACATCTTCCAGAGCCATGTCTTTCAGTTTCTGTGCCAGCAGCTTAGTTTTAGGCGCTTCAACAGAGAACTTCTCGACAACGATCAGACGATCCTGACGTACCAGTTCGGACAGAATGCTTTTCAGCGCGCCGCGGTACATCTTTTTGTTAACTTTTTGACTGTGGTCCTGTGGACGCGCAGCGAAGGTCACGCCACCTGAACGCCAGATCGGGCTCTTGATAGAACCTGAACGCGCACGGCCGGTACCTTTCTGGCGCCATGGCTTTTTGCCTGAACCAGTTACTTCAGCACGAGTCTTCTGAGCACGAGTACCCTGACGAGCACCAGCTGCATAAGCAACAACAACCTGGTGAACCAGCGCTTCGTTGAAATCACGACCGAAGGTAGTTTCGGAAACAGTCAGCGCGCTCTGCGCGTCTTTCAATACTAATTCCATTGCTATCCCCTTACGCCTTCACAGCTGGTTTAACGATCAGGTCGCTACCGGTTGCACCCGGGACCGCACCTTTAACCAGCAGCAGGTTGCGCTCAGCGTCAACACGTACTACGTCCAGGCTCTGAACGGTTACACGTTCGTTGCCCAGCTGACCTGCCATTTTCTTGCCTTTGAACACTTTGCCCGGAGTCTGGTTCTGACCGATAGAACCCGGAACGCGGTGAGACAAGGAGTTACCGTGAGTAGCGTCCTGGGTACGGAAGTTCCAGCGCTTAACGGTACCAGCAAAACCTTTACCTTTAGAGGTACCGGTTACGTCAACTTTTTTAACGTCAGCAAACAGCTCAACGCTAATGTCCTGACCTACGGTGAACTCTTCGCCTTCAGCAAGACGGAATTCCCACAGACCACGGCCAGCTTCAACGCCAGCTTTAGCGAAGTGACCCGCTTCTGGTTTGGTTACACGGTTAGCTTTTTTAGCACCAGTGGTAACCTGAATAGCGCGGTAGCCATCGTTAGCCAGATCTTTAACCTGAGTAACGCGGTTTGCTTCAACTTCGATTACGGTTACTGGGATAGAAACGCCATCTTCAGTGAAGATGCGGGTCATACCCACTTTTTTACCGACTAAACCAATCATTGTTTCAACCTCTCAATCGCTCGATGACCTGATTAACCCAGGCTGATCTGCACGTCTACACCGGCAGCCAGATCCAGACGCATCAGAGCATCAACGGTTTTCTCAGTTGGCTCAACGATGTCAACCAGACGCTTGTGAGTGCGGATTTCGTACTGATCACGCGCATCTTTGTTAACGTGCGGAGAGATCAGAACGGTAAAGCGCTCTTTGCGGGTCGGCAGCGGGATCGGACCACGGACTTGCGCACCAGTGCGCTTAGCAGTCTCGACGATTTCCGCGGTTGATTGATCGATCAGACGATGATCAAACGCTTTAAGGCGGATACGGATTCTTTGGTTCTGCATGAGACCAGAGCTCCAATTATTTTATAAACGAAAATGATTACTCCTCAAACCCATTACGATTGATGGGAGAGTGTAACCGTTCTTACGTAGCTCCCCAATTGGAAGCATTGTTGAGTAACAAAGTGAGCTACTCTGGTTCAGATTGAACCCGCCGTCAATTACGACAAGCCCGCGCATTATACGTAAATCTGGGGAAGACGCAAGTGCCGTTTAGAAATTAAGCGCTAAAGACGTACTCTGCGTAAGGCCTCGCATTTTTTTATGCAAAGTATCCCTTCTCAACTCTTTGTCTGAAGCCGCTACGCAATTGCAGTTTTTGCACATTGGCGGACATGCAGATTATTACGAGTATGCGCTCAAACCGTTTTGAGGCTCTCGCTATGCTACTGTCCCTCCCCTTTCTGCTGATCTATTTTGCGTTATCGGCCTTGCTTGTTCGCACCGATATTCGTACGGGGCTTCTTCCCGATAAATTTCTTTGCCCGCTGCTATGGACGGGCCTGCTTTACCAGCTTTGCCTCCATCCTGATTTTTTGCCGAGCGCGGTAGTGGGTGCGATGGCAGGATACGCCGGATTCGCTGTTATCTATTGGGGATATCGGCTCATCTGCCGACGTGAAGGGATGGGATATGGCGACATAAAATATCTGGCGGCGCTGGGGGCATGGCATGGCTGGTGTGTACTGCCAGTACTGGCACTCGTAGCCGCGTTAATGGCTCTGCTCTATCTGGTTGCTTTCTCGTTGTTTACCCCTGATAAGCAGGCATTAAAAAACCCACTGCCTTTTGGGCCATTTCTGGCGGCAGCGGGTTTATGCGTTGGCTGGGAAAGCCTGATTAACTTTCCACTTTGATTTGAGACTGAAGGTAGTTCTGTAGGCCAATTTTGCTAATGAGATCCAGTTCGGTCTCAAGCCAGTCAATGTGCCCTTCTTCATCGGCCAGGATCTGGATCATCATATCGCGGCTGACGTAGTCATGTACGCTGTCCGCATAGGCAATGGCTTCGCGCAGGTCTTTTGCACCCTCCAGCTCCAGCCGGAGATCAGAACGCAGCATCTCTTCGACATCTTCTCCGATGCCCAGTTTTCCGAGATCCTGTAGGTTAGGAATGCCTTCAAGGAATAAAATACGCTCAATGTATTTATCGGCGTGTTTCATTTCATCAATCGACTCATGGTATTCAACATCGTTGAGGCGAGTCAGTCCCCAGTTTTTGAACATTCTTGCATGGAGAAAATACTGATTGATTGCGACAAGCTCATTTCCCAATAATTTATTGAGATAACTTATGATTTTAACATCACCTTTCATTATATAGTCCCTCCGCTTCCACTCATTGAAGCGTAGATCGGGCTACGGGGATGTCAAAAAAAAGATAGGGGCTTACGCGATCTCTTTGAATTCCGGGATCTGCATCAGTTCGTCCTGCATGATCTCACGCGCTGCGCGAACGCATTTACCGCATTGATTTCCCACCGGAACAAACTTGCGAAGCTGCTGGAAAGATTGTGGCTGAAACTGGCGAACGGCCTGACGAATTTTTTTGTCGCTTACACCATTACATAAACAAACGTACATAAAGACTCCCGTTCAAAATATGCGCAAAGTGTAAGTGAGAATGGTTATGATTACAATAGCACAGGCGCCGGAATACGGGGCGGGAGAAGACAAAAAATGCGAATTTTTATGACAGCGACTTTACGGCAGAAAACAAAAAAGGACGCCGAAGCGTCCTTTTTATTTCAGGGATAATTAATTAGCCCAGAACTTTAGCAACAACGCCCGCGCCAACAGTACGGCCGCCTTCACGGATTGCGAAACGCAGACCGTCGTCCATCGCGATTGGGTGGATCAGAGTCACAACCATCTTGATGTTGTCGCCTGGCATTACCATCTCTACGCCTTCTGGCAGTTCGATGGTACCGGTCACGTCAGTTGTACGGAAGTAGAACTGTGGACGGTAGCCTTTGAAGAACGGAGTATGACGGCCGCCTTCGTCTTTGGACAGAATGTACACTTCAGATTCGAACTTGGTGTGTGGCTTGATTGAGCCTGGCTTCGCCAGAACCTGACCACGTTCGATTTCTTCACGTTTGATACCACGCAGCAGAACACCAACGTTCTCACCAGCACGGCCTTCGTCCAGCAGTTTGCGGAACATTTCAACGCCAGTACAGGTAGACTTCGCAGTCTCTTTGATACCAACGATTTCAACTTCTTCGCCAACTTTGATGATACCGCGCTCTACACGACCGGTAACAACGGTACCACGACCGGAGATGGAGAATACGTCTTCGATTGGCAGCAGGAATGGCTTGTCAATCGCACGCTCTGGTTCTGGGATGTAAGAATCCAGGTAGCCAGCCAGTTCGATGATTTTCTCTTCCCACTCTGCTTCGCCTTCCAGCGCTTTCAGCGCGGAACCACGAACGATTGGAGTGTCGTCGCCTGGGAAATCGTACTGAGACAGCAGTTCACGAACTTCCATCTCTACCAGTTCCAGCAGTTCTTCGTCATCAACCATGTCGCATTTGTTCAGGAACACGATGATGTAAGGAACGCCTACCTGACGACCCAGCAGGATGTGCTCACGAGTCTGAGGCATAGGGCCGTCAGTCGCAGCAACAACCAGGATCGCGCCGTCCATCTGCGCAGCACCGGTGATCATGTTTTTAACATAGTCGGCGTGGCCTGGGCAGTCTACGTGTGCGTAGTGGCGAGTCGGGGTGTCATACTCAACGTGAGAGGTATTGATGGTGATACCACGAGCTTTTTCTTCTGGTGCGTTATCGATCTGGTCGAAAGCACGAGCAGCACCGCCGTAGGTTTTAGCCAGTACGGTAGTGATTGCAGCAGTCAGGGTAGTTTTACCATGGTCAACGTGGCCGATAGTACCAACGTTGACGTGCGGTTTTGTACGTTCAAATTTTTCTTTAGACACGGCTATATTCCTTACTATAGTGCTCTCCCCTTCGGAGAGAGCACGGGACTTAGGTTTTAATCCTGTGGATTACTTACCACGGGCTTCGATAACGGCCTGAGCAACGTTGTTCGGCGCATCATCATACTTCAGGAATTCCATAGTGTATGATGCACGACCTTTGGTCAGAGAACGCAGCTGAGTTGCATATCCGAACATTTCAGACAGCGGAACTTCAGCGTGGATCTTAACGCCAGTTACTTCGGATTCCTGACCACGCAGCATACCGCGACGACGGCTCAAGTCACCGATAACGTCACCGGTGTTCTCTTCAGGAGTTTCTACTTCAACCTTCATGATCGGCTCAAGCAGAACTGGTTTTGCTTTCTTAAAGCCTTCTTTAAAGGCAATAGACGCAGCCAGTTTAAACGCCAGTTCAGAGGAGTCAACGTCGTGGTAAGAACCGAAGTGCAGACGAACACCCATGTCTACAACCGGGTAACCAGCCAGAGGACCAGCTTTCAGCTGCTCCTGGATGCCTTTATCAACGGCAGGGATGTATTCGCCAGGAATTACACCACCTTTGATGTCGTTGATGAACTCGTAACCTTTCGGGTTAGAGCCCGGCTCCAGTGGGTACATGTCGATCACAACGTGACCGTACTGACCGCGACCACCAGACTGCTTAGCGTGTTTACCTTCAACGTCGGTAACTTTCGCGCGAATCGCTTCGCGGTAAGCAACCTGAGGTTTACCCACGTTCGCTTCAACGTTGAATTCACGCTTCATACGGTCAACGATGATGTCCAGGTGCAGTTCACCCATACCAGCGATGATGGTCTGGTTAGATTCTTCATCAGTCCATACGCGGAATGATGGGTCTTCTTTCGCCAGACGGCCCAGAGCCAGACCCATTTTTTCCTGGTCAGCTTTGGTTTTTGGTTCAACTGCGATGGAGATTACCGGCTCAGGGAATTCCATACGCTCCAGAATGATCGGGTGATCCGGGTCACACAGGGTGTCACCAGTGGTCACGTCTTTCAGACCGATAGCAGCAGCGATGTCGCCCGCACGAACTTCTTTGATCTCTTCACGTTTGTTAGCGTGCATCTGTACGATACGGCCAAAACGTTCACGCGCCGCTTTCACGGAGTTCAGGATGGTGTCACCGGAGTTAACCACACCAGAGTAAACGCGGAAGAAGGTCAGGTTACCCACGAATGGGTCGGTAGCAATTTTGAACGCCAGTGCAGAGAACGGCTCTTCATCACTTGCGTGACGCTCAGCCGGAGTGTCTTTACCGTCGTCCAGGATGCCGTTGATCGCAGGAACGTCAATCGGGGATGGCAGGTAGTCAACTACCGCATCCAGCATCGCCTGAACACCTTTGTTCTTGAACGCAGAACCACAGGTTACCAGGATGATTTCGTTGTTCAGAACGCGCTGACGCAGAGCAGATTTGATCTCTTGCTCAGACAGTTCTTCACCACCCAGGTATTTTTCCATCAGCTCTTCAGAAGCTTCTGCTGCGGATTCGATCAGGTTCTGGTGCCATTCGTCAGCCAGGTCCTGCATCTCTGCCGGGATATCTTCGTATTCGAAGGTAACGCCCGCATCTGCTTCGTTCCAGTTGATGGCTTTCATTTTCACCAGGTCGATAACGCCGGTGAAACCTTCTTCAGCACCAATTGCCAGCTGAAGCGGAACAGGGTTCGCGCCCAGACGGGTTTTGATCTGGCCAACAACTTTCAGGAAGTTAGCACCCATACGGTCCATTTTGTTAACGAACGCGATGCGTGGAACTTTATATTTGTTTGCCTGACGCCATACGGTTTCAGACTGTGGCTGAACACCACCAACTGCGCAATAAACCATTACCGCGCCGTCAAGAACACGCATGGAACGTTCTACTTCGATGGTGAAGTCAACGTGCCCTGGGGTGTCGATGATGTTTACGCGATGCGGTTCGTACTGCTTAGCCATACCTGACCAGAATGCAGTAGTCGCTGCGGAGGTGATAGTAATACCACGCTCCTGCTCCTGTTCCATCCAGTCCATGGTGGCTGCGCCGTCATGAACTTCACCGATTTTATGGTTTACACCGGTGTAGAACAGAATACGTTCGGTAGTAGTGGTTTTACCGGCGTCGATGTGCGCACTGATACCGATGTTACGGTAGCGTGCGATGGGTGTTGTACGAGCCATTTGATTCCTCGTTTATATCTTTAGGCGTTCAGTTAAGTTACCCAGAGCGGGCGGCTTCTCTGAAGCGCCCGCCTGGTGACTACGACTCCGAAGGGATTACCAACGGTAGTGTGCGAACGCCTTGTTGGCTTCTGCCATACGGTGAACGTCTTCACGTTTCTTAACTGCGGTACCTTTGTTTTCCGCAGCATCAGAAAGTTCGTTCGCCAGACGCAGAGCCATGGATTTATCACCGCGTTTACGAGCAGCTTCAACGATCCAACGCATTGCCAGAGCATTACGACGAACCGGACGAACTTCAACTGGAACCTGATAAGTAGAACCACCAACGCGGCGAGACTTAACTTCTACAGTCGGACGCACGTTGTCGAGAGCGACTTCGAAGGCTTCCAGTTCATTTTTACCAGAACGCTGAGCCAGGGTCTCCAGCGCGCTGTATACGATTGCTTCTGCGGTAGATTTTTTACCATCTACCATCAGGATATTTACAAATTTTGCCAGCAGTTCTGATCCGAATTTCGGATCTGGAAGAATTTTACGCTGACCAATGACGCGACGACGTGGCATGGGATTACTCCGTTGTTAATTCAGGATTGTCCAAAACTCTACGAGTTTAGTTTGACATTAAGATAAATCAGTTTGGCCTTACTTAACGGAGAACCATTAAGCCTTAGGACGCTTCACGCCGTACTTGGAGCGAGCCTGCTTACGGTCTTTAACACCTGAGCAGTCCAGCGCACCACGAACGGTGTGGTAACGAACACCCGGAAGGTCTTTAACACGACCGCCACGGATCAGGATCACGGAGTGCTCCTGAAGGTTGTGACCTTCACCACCGATGTAGGAAGTCACTTCGAAACCGTTAGTCAAACGCACACGACATACTTTACGCAGTGCGGAGTTTGGTTTTTTAGGAGTGGTGGTATATACACGAGTACATACGCCACGTTTCTGCGGGCAGGCTTCCAGCGCAGGCACGTTGCTTTTTGCAACTTTGCGTGCACGTGGTTTGCGTACCAGCTGGTTAACTGTTGCCATTAAATAGCTCCTGGTTTTAGCTTTTGCTTCGTAAACACGTAATAAAACGACCTCATACAATATGAGGACGCGAAATTTTAGGGCTACGTCGAAAAGGTGTCAAGAAATATACAGCGATCTCAAATCACCAGTTCATTTGACTGGCGTGCGTCACAGTAAGATTGACGAAATCAGTATAGCCAACCACGTCAATTTTGGCTGAAATTTGACCAGAAAGACCCCGCGCATCCAGATCCTCTTTCAGCGCAGAGACTGTTATGGGGGCATTAGCGAGGATTTCAACAAAACGGCTGCCTTCAAGCGCCGCAAGCACGCCATCCTGAATCAGCAGCAGATCATCACCTTCGCGCAGCATGCTCAGTAACGTGTCGATATCGCATTGCCACGGTGAACGGCTCAGGGTATGGAGCATGACAGCCTCAGAAAGTCAGAACGGTATCGTAGTGAGAAAGTTGTTCGCGCAGCGCAGCAGAAGTCAGGATCGTCACGTCCAGCACGAACGGTGTTTTCTCGTTTAACCCACGCGCGGCCAGCGAGTCGGCGCACACATAGAAGGTTTCAATGTCATAGAGCGGCAGAACTTTAAAGGTCGCAATGTAGTCGCGCGCAAGAATGGCCTGCGGTTGTTGGCCTGCCAGAAGCTGGAATACGCCATCGCCTAAAAAGAAGACGCCAATATCTTCGGTTAAAGCCGATGTCGCGAGCAATGCATCCAGCCCTTCCCGACCTGAAGCGCTGCCATGCGGCGCAGAAGTAAAAACAAACGCTACGCGCTTCATCAAAATTGCACCACTCTGTCGCAGGTCAACGCCGCCTGTGCCAGGGCACCTAGTCCGCTGAGCGAAAAGCCCGGTTGCAGGTTAGCCCCCGCCAGACCAAGGCGTTCGGCTTCGGTCGCATCCGTCACGCCGCGACGCAGTGCCGCCGCGACACAGATATGCAGGTCAACGCCCTGCGTTTCGTTTAATTTTTGCCAGGCGCGCACGAGGTCAAACTCATCGCTCGCCGGAGACGTAAACTGATTCGCGTTATACACGCCTTCGCGATAGAAAAAGACGCTTGCCAGTTCATGACCGGCATCAAGCAGCGCATGGGCAAACTGTAGCGCGCTGCTGGCCTGCTGAGTACCGTACGCCGGGCCCGTCACCATTAACGCAAAACGCATTACTTGTCTTGTCCCAGAAAGTCGCCGCTTTTGAACTGACGAATATAGAGGTAAACCGTGTGTTTGGAGATATTCAGGCGATCGGCCACCTGGTTGATGGCATCTTTGATATCAAAAATCCCTTTCTCATAGAGGTTCAGGACGATCTGACGATTCTTGGCGTTGTTGGATACGTTGCGATCGGCATTCACCTCTTCAATGGTGAACTCCAGCGTCTGGGTCACGAGATCCTCAACCGAAGAAGCAAAGTTCACCGATGAGCCCACGTCCGGCGTTTCTGGCGGGATGAAGGTGCTCATGATTTGCGAGAAGGGCACATCAAGGTTCATGTTGATGCACAGCAAACCGATTACCCGGTGTTCGCGGTTTCGAATCGCGATCGTTTCTGATTTCATCAGCACGCCGCTTTTGGCGCGGGTGAAATAGCATTTTGAGACGCTGCTGTCCGCGCCGGTCATGTCATGCAACATACGCAATGCAAGGTCGGTGATTGGCGAACCAATTTTACGGCCAGTGTGCTCACCATTCGCAATGCGGATAGCGGAACACTTAAGATCTTGCAGGGAATGCAATACGATTTCGCAGTGGGAACCAATGAGCATCGCTAACCCGTCCACTACCGCTTCGTAGGATTTCAGAATATCGAAGTCGGTCTGGTCAAATGGACGTTGATCCAGCAAATCAAGTTCACTGGTTTCGTTGGTTAAAAGCGACCTGGACATGAAAAAAACACTCCTTTTCAGGAGCCTGTCGTTAGGTTTTCAGGGCAGGCTCATTATCTACACGGACAACTAAATTAATACAGCGTGTACAACGCTTTCCAGTGTTAATTATATCTGCCCCACAATAAAAAAACCGCCGCCTGTAAAGGCGGCGGTTTTTTTCAGCATTACTTCTTAGCTGCTGCGGCTTTGTCGTCAGCCGGTGCGTCTGTTTTCGCATCCGCTTTCGGCGCCGGTTTGATGTCCAGCAGTTCTACATCAAATACCAGCGTGGAGTTAGCCGGGATACCCGGAACGCCGGTTTTGCCGTAAGCCAGATCCGGTGGGATGACCAGCTTGATTTTACCGCCTTTCTTGATGTTCTTCAGGCCTTCAGTCCAGCCCGGGATCACACCGTCCAGACGGAAGGAGAGAGGCTCACCACGGGTATAAGAGTTATCGAACTCTTTACCGTCGATCAGCGTACCTTTGTAGTTCACCACAACGGTGTCGCTGTCTTTAGGCGCATCGCCGGTACCTTCTTTCTCAACTTTATAGATCAGGCCAGTAGAAGACGTTTTAACGCCTTTCTCTTTAGCGAACTTGTCGCGGTAGGCTTTGCCTTTCGCTTCGTTATCTTTAGCGTCTGCTTCCATCTTGGTCTGAGCGGCGCCTTTCACGCGCGCTTCAAACGCTTGCAGAGTCTGCTCGATTTCCTGGTCAGACAGTTTGCTCTTGTCTGCGAACGCATCCTGAACCCCTGCGATCAGCTGGTTTTTGTCCAGTTTGATGCCCAGTTTCTCTTGTTCTTTCAGAGAGTTTTCCATGTAACGACCCAGAGACGCGCCAAGTGCGTAGGCGGATTTCTGGTCGTCATTTTTGAATGCCGCTTTGCTGTCTGTAGTCGCAGCAGGCTTCGCAGCAGTATCAGCAGCGAAAGACAGCGGCGCATTGAGCGCTACAGCCATAGTGGTCGCCAGCAGCGTAACTTTAAACAGTGATTTCATCCATATCTCCAGGACCTGAGGTCTCTCACCCCAGTGTTAAACGTAAATGAGTGACGTACTATAAAACGTTGTGGAAGAAATCTACAGACAGACTCCCCCGAATGTCGCTTCTTTTCAGACTATTTTTGTTTAAATAAGTTTCTTGTCAGGGAGATGGATACTGTACTTAAGGAAAAAGTCAGCTAAACTTCGCCGCCGCTGGTCCATTATGGCGAATGAGAGATAAACGAGGTGAATGATGAAGGATACAACGATCGAAGCGAGACTGGCTGAGCTGGAAAGCCGCCTGGCTTTTCAGGACATCACCATCGAAGAACTGAATCAGACCGTGACGGCCCATGAGCTTGAAATGGCAAAACTGCGCGATCACATGCGCCTGCTGACGGAAAAGCTGAAGGCCACGCAGCCGTCAAACATTGCCTCTCAGTCAGAAGAGACGCCACCACCTCATTATTGAGGCGTAAAAAAAGCGGGATTATCCCGCTTTTTTATTTTCCGGAGTACGGAATCAGTGGCAACCGCAGCCGCCGTTACCGCAACCACCTTTACCGTGGCCGTGGTCATGACCATGGTCGTGGCCGTGACCACCGCAGCAGCCGTCGTGGCCGTGATCGTGGTCATGGTCGTGACCGTGCGCACCGTGAACGTGGCCATGAGCCAGCTCTTCTTCGGTCGCTTCACGGATCGCAACAACTTCTACGTTGAACTTCAGGTTCTGACCCGCCAGCATGTGGTTGCCGTCAACCACAACGTGGTCGTCTTCAACTTCAGTGATTTCAACCGGAACCGGACCCTGGTCAGTTTCCGCCAGGAAGCGCATGCCAACCTGCAACTCGTCAACGCCCATGAATACGTCTTTAGGAACGCGCTGAACCAGGTTGTCGTCATACTGACCGTAAGCGTCGTTCGCGCCTACAGCAACGTCGAATTTGTCGCCAACTTCATGACCTTCCAGCGCCGTTTCCAGGCCGGAAATCAGGGAACCGTGACCATGCAGGTAGTCCAGCGGCGCACTCACCGGAGACTCATCAACCAACACACCGTCTTCTGTACGTACCTGATAGGCCAGGCTGACCACCAGGTCTTTTGCTACTTTCATGATATCTCCTGAGCGTGGGAAAATTGCTGGCGCAGATTGTAGCGGAAATCTGCACCCGTGTACCCTTAAGCTTAAAAAAACTCAGAGCATATCGCTAGTCTGGATGAAAAATGCCGATCACTTGCTCTTCATTGCGAACATGATCGCGGGCTTCTTTGTCGGCCTCACGCATCTGGTGACCGCACTTAACACATTCAACGATATCGATATTATTTTCACGCCACATGGCCAGCGTATCTTGCGCCTGGCAGGATGGGCATTTTGCGCCCGCGATAAAGCGTTTACGTACAGCCATCTTTCGTTACCCTTTATTCAAATTCATCCCAGCCGTCGAGCTGGCGTCGTTCCTGTTGCATCTCACGCTGGAAGATCTCCTCCAGTTCGCGACGCGCTTCCCGCACGCGGGAGATCTGCGCCGTGTCGCTGTGCACGGGCATCAGTTCACGCAGCATTCGCATATCCAGCCGGCGGAAATGCATCTGGGCGCGTTGCGCCTGGTGAGGATGCATACCCAGCGAAACCAGCGCCTTGCGTCCCAGCTCCAGCGCGCTGGAGAAGGTTTCGCGGGAGAAGTGTTTCACACCCGCCTGCAAAAGTTCGTGAGCCTCCACACGTCCACGCGCACGCGCCAGAATATGCAGATGCGGGAAATGCTGCTGGCACAGCTCCACCAGCTTCATCGTGTCTTCCGGATCGTTGCAGGTGATGACGATGGACTCCGCAGCCTCTGCCCCCGCCGAGCGCAACAGCTCAAGCTGCGTCGCATCGCCGTAGTACACCTTATAACCATATTTGCGCATCAGGTTGACGGCGCTGATATCGCGCTCCAGCACCGTGATGCGCATTTTATTCGCCATCAACAGGCGACCAATCACCTGTCCGAAGCGACCAAAGCCCACGACGATCACCTGCGGTTTATCATCTTCCACCCACGGCGCTTCGTCTTCATCGTCTGCGGGATTCAGGCGGCGCGACAGCAGTTTGTCCACCAACTTCATCAGCAGCGGGGTGGTCATCATCGACAGCGTAACCGTCACCAGCAGCAGCGCCATCTGGTCATCTTTGAACAGCTTCTGAGACGACGCCGTGGAAAACAGCACAAACGCAAATTCTCCACCCTGGCTTAACACGCTGGAAAACTGCATTCTTTCCGAGCTGCGCAGCCCGTAAATCCTCGCGAGGAGATACAGCACCAGCGTTTTGACCGCCACCAGCACGGCGACACTCGCAATAACCCACAGCAGATGGGTATAGAGCACGCCAAGATTAAGCGCCATACCCACCGAGATAAAGAACAGCCCTAACAGCAGCCCCTTAAACGGATCGATGGCGGTCTCCAGCTCGTGGCGGTACTCGCTTTCCGCAAGCAGCACCCCGGCGATAAACGTCCCAAGCGCCATCGACAGCCCCAGCGCATCCATAAACAGCGCTGAGCCAAGCACCAGCAGCAGCGTTGCGGCGGTGAATACCTCGCGCACGCCGGATGCGGCAATAAACCGGAACACCGGACGCAGTAAAAACCGTCCGCCGATCAGCATCCCCGCGAAGGCCAGCACCTTCATGGAGATCTTCATCCAGTCGAAATGATCGTCTCCGGATCCCGCCAGCAGCGGCACCAGCGCCAGCGCCGGGATCACTGCTAAATCCTGGAACAGCAGCACCGAAAAACCCAGTTGCCCCGCCTCGTTGCGGTTCATCCCTTTGTCGCGCATCAGCTGAAGCGCCATCGCCGTCGACGACATCGCAAGACCGATCCCGCCAATCACTGCGGCCTGCCAGGAAAACTGCGTCAACATCAGCAGTCCCGCGAGAATGGCCGCGCTGAGCAACACCTGCGCCGCCCCGACGCCAAAAATAGATTGCCGCAGCTGCCACAGCTTGGAGGGGTTCAGCTCCAGGCCGATGATGAACATCAGGAAGACCACGCCCAGCTCGGAGAAGTGGAGAATTTCATCCACATCGCTGATAAACCCAAGCCCCCAGGGGCCAATGGCTATCCCCGCCAGCAAATAACCCAGCACCGCGCCAATACCGAGACGCGCGGCAAGCGGGACCGCGACGACGGCGGCAAACAAAAACAGCACCCCGGCAAGAAGTAAATTCGAACCGTCCATTAGCGTCCTCCCGCCGGAATCGGTGACGCCAGCCATTCGCCATAGGCCCTGGCATGGCTCGCCAGCGCTTTCGGATCCTGCCGCCGTGCCCAGTAGATAATAATCGGGCTCATCCAGTGCATACGGCACATCGCCGCCGTCAGCTCAAACGGCCGCAGAATGTCGCTCATGGGGTAACGGTTCAGCCCGTCGTGACGGTAAGCGCTTTCCGGCTCACCGGTGGTAATGACACTCCGCCAGTACTTTCCCGCCAGCTGGTTGCCCCCCACCCCGCTGGAGAAGCCCCGGCTCAGCACGCGGTCCAGCCACTCTTTGAGCAGCGCCGGACAGCTGTAGGTATAAAGCGGATGCTGGAACACAATCACGTCGTGCTGACGCAGCAGTGCCTGCTCGTAAGGAATATCGATAAAAAAATCGGGATAGTGCGCGTAGAGATCGTGCACCGTTACGTTACTGAGCTGTGTGGCCGGCTTAAGCAGCACCCGGTTCGCCACCGAGTCCTGTGATTCCGGATGGGCATACAGCAGCAGCACTTTCGCTGTCTGAGACATCACTCCCCTCCCGGTTCTGTTTTTGTGTATTGTTGTCGTTTTGGGCTACCATGGCGGCCCGGTGGGGAAAATGGCCCACACCTTACATTATCATAATGACAAATTAACATAGTCGGAACATACGGCGCTTCTATGATTGTTTTCTCCTCGTTACAAATTCGTCGCGGCGTGCGCGTCCTGCTGGATAACGCGACTGCTACCATCAACCCGGGCCAGAAAGTGGGGCTGGTCGGCAAAAACGGCTGCGGTAAATCCACCCTGCTGGCGCTGCTGAAAAACGAGATAAGCGCGGATGGCGGTAACTTTACCTTCCCGGGCAACTGGCAGCTCGCCTGGGTGAACCAGGAGACGCCCGCGCTGAGCGAACCCGCGCTCGACTATGTTATCGACGGCGACCGTGAATACCGCAAGCTCGAAGCGGAGCTCAACGCCGCCAACGAGCGCAACGACGGCCACGCCATCGCCACCGTCCACGGCAAGCTGGACGCCATCGATGCCTGGACCATTCGCTCCCGCGCCTCCAGCCTGCTGCACGGCCTGGGTTTCAGCAACGAACAGCTTGAACGCCCGGTGAGCGATTTCTCCGGCGGCTGGCGTATGCGCCTTAACCTGGCGCAGGCGCTGATCTGCCGCTCCGACCTTTTGCTGCTCGATGAACCCACCAACCACCTCGATCTTGATGCGGTTATTTGGCTGGAGAAGTGGCTCAAGAGCTATCAGGGCACTCTGATTCTGATCTCCCACGACCGCGACTTCCTCGATCCGGTGGTGGATAAAATCATTCATATCGAACAGCAAAGCATGTTCGAATACACTGGCAACTACAGTTCTTTCGAGCGCCAGCGCGCGACGCGCCTTGCCCAGCAGCAGGCGATGTATGAAAGCCAGCAGCAGCGCGTGGCGCACCTGCAAAGCTTTGTGGATCGCTTCAAGGCGAAGGCGTCAAAAGCCAAGCAGGCGCAGAGCCGCATCAAGATGCTGGAACGTATGGAGATGATTGCCCCCGCGCACGTGGATAACCCGTTCCACTTCAGCTTCCGCGAGCCGGAGAGCCTGCCGAACCCGCTGCTGAAAATGGAAAAAGTGAGCGCGGGCTACGGCGATCGCATTATTCTCGACTCTATCAAGCTCAACCTGGTGCCAGGTTCACGCATTGGTCTGCTGGGACGTAACGGCGCCGGTAAATCGACGCTGATCAAGCTGCTGGCGGGCGAGCTTAACCCGGTCAGCGGCGAAATCGGCCTGGCGAAAGGCATCAAGCTTGGCTACTTCGCCCAGCATCAGCTGGAATTTTTACGCGCGGATGAATCGCCGATCCAGCACCTGGCGCGCCTGGCGCCGCAGGAGATGGAGCAGAAGCTGCGCGACTACCTCGGCGGCTTTGGCTTCCAGGGCGATAAGGTGACTGAAAACACCGAGCGCTTCTCCGGCGGCGAAAAGGCCCGTCTGGTGCTGGCGCTGATCGTCTGGCAGCGTCCAAACCTGCTGCTGCTTGATGAACCGACCAACCACCTCGATCTCGACATGCGCCAGGCGCTGACCGAAGCGCTGATAGAGTTCGAAGGGGCGCTGGTTGTCGTATCGCACGACCGCCACCTGATCCGCTCCACCACCGACGATCTCTACCTGGTGCACGGTGGCAAAGTGGAGCCGTTCGACGGCGATCTGGAAGATTACCAGCAGTGGCTGACGGACGTGCAGAAGCAGGAAAACCAGCCGGAAGAGTCAGCGAAAGACAACGCCAACAGCGCCCAGGCGCGTAAAGACCAGAAGCGCCGTGAAGCGGAACTGCGCACCCAGACGCAGCCGCTGCGTAAAGAGATTGCCCGTCTCGAAAAAGAGATGGAGAAGCTCAACGCCACGCTTGCTGCCGTCGAAGAGAAGCTGGGCGACAGCGAACTGTACGATCAGAGCCGCAAAGCGGAGCTGACGGACTGTCTGCAAACTCAGGCGAAAACCAAATCCAGCCTCGAAGAGTGCGAAATGGCGTGGCTGGACGCGCAGGAACAGCTGGAAGCGATGCTGCAAGCCGACTAACACGCCGGGAGGGTTATGGGCTTCGATACCACGAGCGAGATTACATTCCGTAAGCTCAGCATCTTCATGACGTTCATGGAGAAGGGCAATATCGCACGTACCGCAGAAACGCTTGGCCTGAGCGGTGTCAGCGTGCACCGTGCGCTGCATACCCTCGAAGAGAATGTCCGCTGCCCGCTCTTTGCTCACAAAGGGCGTAACCTGATTGCCCTCCCCTCCGCGTGGACGCTGCTGGAGTATTGCCAGGAGGTGATGCAGGTGATGGAGCGTGGGCTGGAAGAGTCGCGCAAGATCGCCGGTATCGGCCAGGGACGGTTGCGCGTCGGCACGCTCTACTCGCTGACGCTGGAAACCGTGCCGCGCCTGATAATGGGCATGAAGCTGCGCCGTCCGGATCTGGAGATGGATCTGACGATGGGCTCGAACGAAACCCTGCTCCATATGCTGGATGAGGGGTCGCTGGATGCGATTTTAATCTCTATTTCCGAAAGCGATATCGACCGTAACAGCCTCGAAGTGCTTCCTCTGTTCCATGACGATATTTTCCTTGCCGCACCGGCCTCTGCCACGCTGAATACCAGCGGCCCCGCCGATCTGCGTGATTATAAAGATCAGAAGTTTGTCGCCCTCGCGGAAGGGTTCGCCACTTACGCCGGGTTTCAGGAAGCGTTCCATATCGCCGGGTTTGAACCAGAGATTGTTACCCGGGTGAACGACATTTTCTCAATGCTCAGCCTGGTGCAGGCGGGCGTCGGCTTTACGCTGATGCCGGGAAGGATGAAGAAGGTCTACGAGAATTCCGTGCAACTGTTGAAGCTGGCGGAGCCGTACCAGATGCAGCAGCTGATCGCGATTGTCTTTGCCCGCAACCGCGAGCAGGATCCGAGCCTGCGCGCGCTGGCCGCCGAAGGGCGGATGTATGCCAGAAGTTTGCAGGACGGAGCCTGAGGTCTTGCCGGGTGGCGACGCGTTGCGTCTTACCCGGCCTACAAAGCAATCGAACCCGTAGGCCCGGTAAGGCGCAGCCGCCACCGGGCAAAAAATTACGCACGAAGCCGTCCCGCCAGATGCACCGCCACGTCCACCCCGCTGCGCTCCAGCGAAATGGATTCCCCTTCCCACGCCGCCTGCCGCGTCAGACAGGTCAGAATCCCCCCTGGCGGCATCTCAATCGCCAGACGCGCTTCGCGCTCGTTAGCAGAAATCACCGCCTCCTGCCAGCGCACGGTTCGCGCCATATTCATCGCTAAATCATCAGCGATCCTCTCCGGCTGCCAGAGCACGCGTCCGGTACTGCCGCTCAGGTACGCACAGCGCGGACGTGAAAGCGTGACCGAATTAAATGCTGCCACCAGCTTCTGCGCCGGTTCCGCCAGCAGTTCACAGTGCGACGGTACGCTCACCGCCAGCCGCTTAGCCTTGCTCGCGCCTTTTGCCAGGGCGCGCTCCGCCACCTGCGCCATGCCGTCATCGGTTCCGGCAATCACGATCTGCGTTTCGGCGTTCAGGTTAGCAATATAGGTTCCTGTCCCCTGAAGCAGGTTTTCCACCTGGGGCAGGGTCAACCCCATAATCGCCGTCAGGCCGTAGCCGTGCGGATACGCCTGCTCCATCAGATCGCCGCGCAGCGCCACCAGCTTCAGCGCGTCCGTAAAGTCCAGCGCACCGGCGATAACCGCCGCAGGATAAGCGCCAATGGACAGCCCGCTGACGATATCCGGCGACACGCCGCGACGTTCCAGCTCGCGCGCCCACGCCACACCGGCAATCAACAGCGAAAGCTGAACCGCGCGGGTGTGGGTTAACGAGCCTTCGCTGTCCAGGGTATCGACTTCCGCCCCCAGCACAGCGCGGGCCTGCTCCAGCTCCGTTCCCGGCAGGTTTTGCAGCATACCCTCATGCTGTGTGCCCTGCCCCGGAAAGGTAAACAGTATTTTCATTACTCCTCCCTGTGCCATGGATCCGCCACCAGGCGTGGTCCACATTGCGTTTTTAGCAGCGTTTTGCCGTCGCGCAACCATTCCGCCAGCGCGAATCCGCCCTCGGGCGTGTCCACCTGCGTATCCGCCCGACACAACGCACGGCTGAGCTGAGCCTGCCAGCCAGTAAACGCCTCAGGGGAAACGGCACGCGGGGCGCGGATCAGCAGATCGAGATCGCTGTCGGCGTGGATCACCGGAATGCCGGTCGCCAGCGCGTAACCCGTACTGCCGGTTATCCCCCACGTCCACGGCCACGACTGCTGCGCAAGCTGAAGCGCCACCTGAACCGGCGGCTGGGTGATAAACGGCGAACGCAGCAGGTCGGCGGCAACGCTCAAATCTTCGGGCGACACAACGCGCAACACGTTCTCAGGCTTCACCCATCCGGCCGCCCGCTGGTCGCGGCGCAATCCGCGCACGCCAACGGGAATACGGCCTTCATTATCAACATCACGCCGCACCACTACCGGTAGCCCGGTATGCCAGGCCGCGTCCACCCAGGATTCGGTAATCCCTTCCAGGGCGTCGCGCGCGGTAAGCCAGATGAGGTCATGTGGGCGTAATGTTGTGGTCATGATTACATTCCTGAAGTCAGCGAGATAAACAGCGGCAGCGACAGGATACACAGTACGGAGCTCAACAGCAGCACGGCTTCAGCATCCGGCGACTGCACGCCAAAGCGGTTACCGAACACCACGCCAAAGAAGCCCGCGGACAGCGCAATCATCAGGATGGCGGTGATCGCCACAGAACCGTGCAGACCGAAGATTAAAACGATACCCCAGGCAATCGCTGGCTGGATCAGCAGCTTGGCGATAGTGGAAGTGATCACCATGGTGTTGATCTGAAGTTTACGCGCGGAGAGGATCACCCCGGTCAGGAACAACGCCGCAGCGGTCGCAGACAGTCCCAGCGGTTTAATCGCCGCCAGTACCAGCTCCGGCATTTTGATGCCGATAGCGGACAGGATCACACCCAGCAGCGGGCCCATCACGATCGGTTTTTTAATGGAACGCCACATTAGCACCGGCAGCATGGAAAGCGTTGAACCCGAGTTATTGCCTTCGGCGCGGGCTTTCTCACGCTCCAGAATCAGCAGGCAGAACGGGGTCATCAACACTGAACCACAGGCGATGGAGACCGCCACGGACAGTGAGGTTGAAGGGCCTTCGCCCAGCACGCTGCCCAGAATCGGCAGGCCAAGCGCCGCGTAGTTTGGCAGGGCGACGGTAAGCGTCAGCACGGCCGCATCCTGCGGGGATTTTTTAAACACTTTCGTCGCGAGGAAGTAGATGACCGCATAGGTGATCCACATCGCCAGGGTGAGCACCAGGATCAGCGGCGACTGCGCCACGATGCCGGTCCACGGGGTTTGCACGGTGGCGCTGAACAGCGCAGCCGGGAGTGCAAAATCCATCACGAAGATATTCAGCAGGGAAACATTTTTGTTATCGACCATCTTTGCCTTACCGGCCCAGAATCCCAGCAGCATGATGACGAAAATCGGTGCAAGAGCATGAACAATTACGTAAGTCATAAATCACCTGTAGTAAAAAAGTTTAAGCACTGGCGCGATGTTTATTATTTTCAGGATGCAGGTTCCCGCGTGGACGCAACGGGCGCGCCCACGGGGTGATGCATCTGGCAGGTCTCTTTTTACTTACCAGCTGGCTCGCATACGTTCACGTACGAGCGCCGAGCTGCGGCGGTTGTCAGCACCCAGACGGTTTTTCAACGTGGTGTCCTGACGAGCGTCGCTGATGGCCTGTTGCAGGGTGGTTTTCACCCGCGTCAGATCGCTTTCGGAAGGGGCATCCGGATTGCTGATATCCAGCAGGTCGGAAAGCAGCCCCAGCGTGGCGTAGTTACTGATGTCGTACGCCATTGGCGGAATGGTTGCAGCCAGTTTTTCCAGCGCCTCAACGGTACGCAGCGTAATGCGCGCCGCAGACTCTTTGCCCATGGCGTGGATCAGCACGCCTTTATCGTTGAAGGCAATCAGACGGTTAGCCTGGTAGCCGTGCGCCAGAAACGCGCCGGACATGGCCTTACCGACGATAAGACCAATCACCGGATGACCCGCCAGCCGCGCGTTAGCGTAGGCGGCAGCGGCGCCGGCCAGCGCCTGGTGGATGCCAAACGCCTCTTCGCGACGGCCATAGGCCTGGCTGGGGACGTCGATTACCGCCACGATCGGGCGCTTCACGGCTTTGTCTGCGTCGGCGGCGACGGTTTCGCTGACCACTTTTGCCAGCGTCCATCCTTCCAGCAGGCCGACTTCACCCTGCGCCGCACGCGGGAAGTGGTTGTTGGCGTCCGGTACCACGGCGATAAAACGCACCGTTTCACCGTTCAGCTCGCCGTCTGCGGCCTGCACGGACGGGCATAACCCCTCCAGACGTTTCGCGTTCGGGGCGAGGGTTTCCAGCCAGAGTTCGCCACGGCTAATTGCGTTAGTCATCATTTCACCTCCCGGGCAAAAAGCGCTTTAATCTGTTCGGCATCGGCCTGTTTGCGGGTGTCGAAATTCGTCAGACGGTTCAGGTAATCGTCGTAGTTATCGGTGCGATGTTTCGCCGGTACGCCTTTGGCGATGGCTTCGTTCATCGCGGCTTTCACCGCGTTCACCCCGTCGCCCACCAGCGCATCCACCAGCCCGCTTTCATAGCGCACTTCGCCGCCGGTCATGCTCCAGATAAACGGACGGTCGCGGGAGTCATACTCTTCAATGCCCGCTTCCTGCTCGATAACCTGCGGACCGTTGAGGCCGAGCCGCGCTTCGCAGGTCACAATCAGGTAGCTGCACAGCGCCGCGGCGATAGACATCCCGCCGAAGCAGCCCACGGTCCCGGCGACAATCCCGACGACCGGGGTATAGCGACGCAGGTCAACGATCGCGGCGTGGATATCGGCAATCGCCGCCAGGCCGAGGTTGGCTTCCTGCAAACGTACGCCGCCGGTTTCGAGGCACAGCACCGCCTGAGTCGGAATGCCGTTGCGGTTATCTTCCGCCGCCAGCTCCAGCGCCGCCGCCATTTTGGCGCCGGACACTTCGCCCATGCTGCCGCCCTGGAAGGTGCCTTCAATCGCCACCACCACCGCAGGCTGGCCGTTAATGGTCCCTTTCGCGACCACCATGCCGTCATCGGCCTGAGGAACAATCCCCTGTGGCCCAAGCCAAGGAGAAATAATGCCTTCAAACGGATCCAGCAGTTCGCGGTAGCTGCCGTCGTCGAGCAGCGCCTGCGCACGCTGGCGCGCTTTTAATTCGATAAAGCTGCTGTCATCACGCATGGTTCACCCCTTCAAAAACCTGTTCGATACGAATGCGTGCCACGCCCGGCGTCGCGCCGAAGTCGTGGATGGTCAGCTTACCTGCGGGCAGGCTGCTGACGGTTTGCAGGCGGTTGAACAATGCCTCCCAGCGCCCGCGGCTGTTGTCGACGGAGGTGGTGATATCAATGGTTAAGGTCTGGCCCGGTTCGGCGGTGAAAAGCACCTCCATATCCCCGGAACCGACTACCCCTGCCAGCGCCCTGCCGCTTACTTCGCGGCTGGCGGGCACGGTCAATGTGATTTTTTCCATAACATCCTCTTAATGCTTTGAATAGGGCGTTTCGACGCGGTCAAGAAACAGCGTGGCGGCAAGCAGGTCTGCGGCTCCGCCCGGCGAGGCGTTAAGCGACAGCATCTGACGGTCTAACCGCGCCAGCGCCTGCTGCCCGGCGAGCGTTGCGCATCCTCCGGCGTTCAGCACCGCACGGGCGCCGTTCTGCATGGCGTCCAGCCCCTCCATGCCGGCGCGCGACAGCACGCAGGTGTCGGTGAGCGAGGTCATGATCGCCATCAGCGCGTCGAGTCTGGCCTGCGTTTCGCTGCTGCCGTTGAGACGGCTGAGGCGAAGCTGCGGCAGCGCGCGCTGCATAACGTGCGGAAACGCCTGCTGAGCCTCTTCACGCGCGCCCGGTACACGGTAGCGGTGCGTGACGCGTAACCCCTTGCTGAACACTTTCGGCGCCGCGTCATCCGGCAGCTTCGCCAGCTGAGCGGCGGTGTTCGCGACGGTTTGCGCCCGGGCATCGCCGCCCAGCATCGCCACCGCGCTCACCAGCAATCCCAGCGCCCAGATCGCGCCACGGTGCGTGTTCACGCCGTCGGTAGCGGCCATCATCTGCCGTTCACCTTCGCGACCCAGGCGGCCAACGGTTTGCCGGAGGGCAATATCCGCCGGACGCTGCCAGCTCTGCTGCGCCAGCGCCTGAAACGTGGGGGTCAGGCTGTGAGCGGAGCGCTCCATCAGCGCAAGCGATAAATCGTGGTGCGCGCCGTTCCCCCGGCTGTCCACCAGACCGGGCTTCGGGCTTAAACGTGCTTCGTCAATCAGACACTGCGTGGCGGTTCGCGCCAGCCATTCGGCACCGCCTTCAACCTGGATCTGGGGCAGAAGTTTCATTACCAGCTCCGGAATTTCGCAGGTGGGTTGTAAAGACCGCCGGACCATTCCACCAGGTCCGCGACGCTACCGGCCGCCAGCAGCGAACGGGTGGCATCGGTACGACGAATGCCCATATCTTCCGGATACACAACCTTGCCGCTCTGGCGCAGTTCCGCCACGCGTTTGGCGTCAACGCCCAGACCGATATCGGTGATACCCGCCACGGCGGCGACCATGGCGCGACGCTCTTCCAGATCTTTCGCCCGGTAGAGGTAAGCAATCCCCTCTTCCGTCAGCACGTGGGTGACGTCATCGCCGTAAATCATGACCGGCGCCAGCGGCATACCGGAGGCTTTCGCGACGTCAACGGCGTCGAGTTTTTCCACGAAGGTTGGCTTCACGCCCGCCTGGAAGGTTTCCACCATCTGCACAACCAGCTTTTTACCGCGCTGCATCGGGTCAGGCTCGGTGATCATGTTCAGCCAGGCCGGTGTGGCGTGGCGACGACCGTGCGGATCGTGGCCCATGTTTGGCGCGCCGCCGAAGCCGGAAAGACGGCCGCGGGTCACGGTTGAGGAGTTAGCGTAACCGTCGACCTGTAGCGTAGAGCCGATAAACATATCGACCGCGTACTGACCAGCCAGCTGACAGAAGGCGCGGTTAGAGCGCATGGAGCCGTCGGCACCGGTAAAGAACACGTCCGGACGGGCGCGGATGTACTCTTCCATTCCCAGCTCGCCGCCGAAGCAGTGGACGCTCTCCACCCAGCCGCTTTCGATGGCCGGGATCAGCGTTGGATGCGGGTTCAGGGTCCAGTGTTTACAGATTTTGCCTTTGAGTCCGAGCTGTTCGCCGTAGGTGGGCAGCAGCAGCTCGATCGCGGCGGTGTTAAAGCCAATCCCGTGGTTCAGGGACTGCACCTGGTGTTCAGCGTAGATGCCTTTAATCGCCATCATCGCCATCAGGATATGTTCCTGTTTGATCAGGCGCGGGTCACGGGTGAAGAGCGGTTCGATAAAGAACGGCTTGTCGGCAACCACCACAAAATCAATCCACGAGCCCGGAATATCCACACGCGGCAGGTCGCACTCGTCGTCCACCAGCTCATTCACCTGCGCGATGACGATGCCGTCATGGAACGCGGCGGCTTCCACCAGCGCCGGAGTATCTTCGGTACTCGCCCCGGTATAGAGGTTGCCTTTGCGGTCCGCTTTAAAACCGGCAATCAGCGCCACGTTTGGCGATAGGTCGACGTATAAACGTGAGTAGAGTTCGATGTAGGTGTGAATCGCCCCGATTTCGAGCTGACCATCCTCCAGCAGTTGGGAGATTCGCAGGCTTTGCGTACCGGAGAAGGAGAAGTCCAGCTTGCGGGCGATGCCTTTCTCAAAGATGTCCAGATGCTCGCTGCGGCCCACGCTCGGCATGATCATATGCAGATCGTGTACGATTTGCGGGTTCACTTCCGCCAGTGAACGGGAAAGGAAATCCGCCTGCTTCTGGTTGTTGCCTTCCAGAACGACTTTGTCGCCTGGTGCGATCAGTTTTTCCAGCATGGCGACAAGATCGCCGGTTGGCAGTACCTTGCCCTGCACCGGTACGGACGCCAGACGACGCGCTTTCTCACTGCGTCGGGTGTTCCATTGCCGGGTGGGTGTTTGCCCAGATAACATTATTAACCTCCTGATTCAGCACATCATTCTGATTTGCTTAACGTTGAGTAAAGTGTGCGCTCTGGTGAGAAAGGCATCAATTAAGCGTAGGACGTAATCATTAGCCTGAGAGTAATAATCAAGGTAAAGAAATGTGATCGGGATCAGTTCATGTTTCGGAAAAACGGGCTAAACGGGGTACAATTCGGAAGGTATAGTTAATTTCTGACAAGAATCAGCATCGCCCTTATGACCCAAATCATTCCCTCAGACTTCGACATTGCAGCCGAAGAGAGCGCAGAGTTCGTGCCCATGCGCGGTGTGGCTAACCCTCACCTGCAAACCATGCTGCCGCGCCTGATCCGCCGCAAGGTACAGTTCACCCCGCACTGGCAACGCCTGGATTTGCCGGATGGCGACTTTTTGGATCTCGCCTGGAGCGAAGATCCGGATCGGGCCAGACATAAACCCCGTCTGGTGGTGTTTCACGGTCTGGAAGGCAGCCTGCACAGCCCTTACGCACACGGTCTCATTGAGGCGGCGAAAGCCCGCGGCTGGCTTGGGGTGGTGATGCATTTTCGCGGATGCAGCGGCGAGCCTAACCGTCAGAAACGCATTTATCACTCGGGTGAAACCGAGGACGGCACCTGGTTCCTGCGCTGGCTAAGAGACCATTTCGGCGAGGCGCCAACGGCAGCGGTGGGGTATTCGCTGGGCGGCAATATGCTGGCCTGCCTGCTGGCGAAGGAGAGCGACGCCGTACCGCTGGATGCGGCGGTGATTGTCTCTGCGCCCTTTATGCTGGAGCAGTGCAGCTATCATATGGAAAAGGGGTTTTCGCGGGTCTACCAGCGCTACCTGCTCAACCTGCTGAAAGCCAACGCCGCGCGCAAGCTGAAGGCTTATCCGGATACGCTGCCTGTAACGCTGCAACAGCTCAAACGCGTGAAGCGCCTGCGCGAGTTTGATGATTTGATCACCTCGAAAATTCACGGCTTTGCCGATGCGATTGACTATTACCGTCAGTGCAGCGCCATGCCTTTACTGAACCAAATCACGAAACCTACGCTGATTATCCACGCCAAAGATGATCCGTTTATGGATCATCACTCGATTCCGGCGCCCGATCATCTGCCGGCCAACGTGGAGTATCAGCTCACCCAATTCGGCGGACACGTCGGCTTTGTCGGCGGCACGCTGCGTCGGCCCAAAATGTGGCTTGAGACGCGTATTCCCGACTGGTTAACGGCTTATCTGGACGGTAAAAAATGATTATTCCCTGGCAGGATCTCTCTCCCGACACGCTCGATAATCTGATTGAAAGCTTTGTCTTGCGCGAAGGCACCGATTATGGTGAACATGAACGTTCGCTTGAACAAAAGGTCAACGATGTTAAGCGCCAGCTTAAAAGCGGCGACGTGGTGCTGGTATGGTCCGAACTGCATGAGACGGTCAATATCATGCCCCGCAACGCGTTTCACGGCTGATCTTTACACTTTTCCAGTCAGGGAGTTGCTATGTCTGCCAGACATCCGGTTATTGCCGTTACGGGTTCGAGTGGGGCGGGAACCACTACCACCAGCCTCGCCTTCCGCAAGATCTTCGCCCAGCTTAACTTACGGGCGGCAGAGGTAGAAGGCGACAGCTTTCACCGCTACACGCGCCCGGAGATGGATATGGCCATCCGCAAGGCGCGCGATCTGGGTAAACACATCAGCTACTTCGGCCCGGAGGCCAATGACTTCGGCCTGCTGGAGCAAACCTTCCGTGAATACGGGCAAAGCGGTACCGGGCAGTCCCGCAAGTATCTCCACACCTACGATGAAGCCGTGCCCTGGAACCAGGTCCCCGGCACGTTCACGCCCTGGCAGCCGCTGCCGGAACCGACTGACGTGCTGTTTTACGAAGGATTGCACGGCGGCGTGGTGACGCCTCAGCACGACGTGGCGCGCCACGTGGATTTGCTGGTGGGGGTGGTGCCGATTGTTAACCTTGAGTGGATCCAGAAGCTGACGCGTGACATGAGCGAGCGCGGCCATTCGCGAGAGGCGGTCATGGACTCGGTGGTGCGCTCCATGGAAGATTACATCAACTTCCTGACGCCGCAGTTCTCCCGAACCCACATTAACTTCCAGCGCGTCCCCACCGTGGACACCTCCAACCCGTTCGCTGCAAAAAGCATCCCGTCGCTGGACGAGAGCTTTGTGGTGATCCACTTCCGCAACCTGGAAGGCATTGATTACCCCTGGCTGCTGGCGATGCTACAGGGTTCGTTTATTTCGCACATGAATACGTTAGTGGTGCCCGGGGGAAAAATGGGGCTGGCAATGGAGCTGATCATGACACCGCTGGTGCAGCGGCTGATGGAAGGAAAGCAGATCGCGTGACGCCTGTTGCCGGATGGCGCTTCGCTTATCCGGCCTACGGGCGTGCTTTTGTAGGGCGGGTCAGCGCAGCGCCACCCGCCAAAAAATTAAGCCGCGATCACTTCATACGAATGGGTGATTTTTACCGCTTTCTCCAGCATTAACGCCACAGAGCAGTATTTCTCCGCAGACAGGTCAACCGCACGCGAGACCGCCGCATCCTTCAGTTCTTTGCCGGTGACGATAAAGTGCAGATTAATATGCGTAAACAGGCGGGGCGCCTCTTCACGACGTTCCGACGTCAGCTTCACTTCACAATCGGTCACGTCATGACGGCCTTTTTGCAGGATCGACACCACGTCGATCGCACTGCATCCGCCTGCCGCCATCAGCACCATTTCCATTGGGCTTGGCGCTTTATCGCCGGAGTTGCCATCCATCAAAACCTGGTGCCCGGAAGCAGACTCGCCCAGGAACGTTAACCCTTCAACCCATTTCACACGCGCTTGCATATTCACTCACTCCAACGTTGCATTTTTTATGACAGATTACGTGTACGTTACATTTCTCGCAACGGAAGGCGACCTGCGTCATGCTGAAGCGAGACACCAGGAGACACGCGGCGAAAGCTATGCTAAAACACTCTGGATGCTACAGTAATACATTGACGTTACACATGTATGCAGAGGACATCAAACTTTACTGGCTGCGAAACGTTACGACAGCCGACTTCCCAGGTATGGGTAAGAATTCGATTGCAACCCCAGAGTCCGGATGCATCTTATGACTCTGGTGACAGCTTATAACAGAGGATAACAGCGCATGGTGCTTGGCAAACCGCAAACAGACCCGACTCTCGAATGGTTCTTGTCTCATTGCCACATTCATAAGTACCCATCAAAGAGCACGCTGATTCACCAGGGTGAAAAAGCGGAAACGTTGTATTACATCGTTAAAGGCTCGGTGGCCGTGCTGATCAAAGATGAAGAAGGGAAAGAGATGATCCTTTCTTATCTGAACCAGGGCGATTTTATCGGTGAACTGGGCCTGTTTGAAGAAGGCCAGGAACGTAGCGCCTGGGTTCGTGCAAAAACAGCATGTGAAGTGGCTGAAATTTCTTACAAGAAATTCCGTCAGCTGATTCAGGTCAACCCTGACATCCTGATGCGTCTTTCTTCCCAGATGGCACGCCGTCTGCAAGTGACCTCTGAGAAGGTGGGTAACCTCGCCTTCCTGGACGTGACCGGTCGTATCGCGCAGACGCTGTTGAACCTGGCGAAACAGCCAGACGCCATGACCCACCCTGACGGTATGCAAATTAAAATTACCCGCCAGGAAATCGGTCAGATCGTCGGCTGTTCCCGTGAAACAGTGGGCCGTATCCTGAAGATGCTGGAAGACCAGAACCTGATCTCTGCCCACGGTAAAACTATCGTGGTCTACGGAACCCGTTAATTTCGGTCAAACGGCGTGCCGCCGCAGGGTGGCACGCCGTTTTTGTCTCTACTCCTCATGTGGCGCAGGCTGATCTATCACCCGGAAGTTAACTACGCACTGCGACAAACGCTGGTGTTGTGTCTTCCCGTGGCCGTGGGCCTGATCTTCGGACATCTTCAGCAAGGCCTGCTGTTTTCTCTTGTGCCCGCCTGCTGCAACATTGCCGGTCTGGATACGCCGCATAAACGCTTTTTTAAACGTCTGATTATTGGCGGCTGCCTGTTTGCCGGCTGTAGCCTTGCCGTACAACTCTTACTGGCCCGCGACATTCCTCTGCCGCTGATCCTGACCGTGCTGGCGATGACGCTCGGCGTCACCGCCGAAATCAGCTCGCTGCACGCCCGCCTGCTTCCCGCGTCGCTGATTGCCGCCATCTTCACCTTAAGCCTTGCGGGCAATATGCCGGTGTGGGAGCCATTGCTGATCTACGCCCTCGGCACGCTGTGGTACGGGCTGTTTAACTGGTTCTGGTTCTGGCTGTGGCGGGAACAGCCGCTGCGCGAATCCCTGAGCCTGCTCTACGTGCAGCTTGCTGAATATTGCGAAGCAAAATACACCCTGCTCACTCAACATACCGACCCGGAAAAATCCCTGCCGCCGCTGCTGGCGCGCCAGCAAAAAGTGGTGGATCTGATCAGCCAGTGCTATCAGCAGTTGCACATGCTTGCCGCCAACAAAAATCATGAATACAAGCGGCTGCTGCGAACCTTCCAGGTCGGGCTGGATTTGCAGGAGCATATCTCCGTCAGCCTTCATAATCCGGAAGAGGTGCAAAAGCTGGTGGAGCGCAGCCATGCGGAAGCGGTGATCCGCTGGAACGCGCAGACCGTCGCGGCCCGCCTGCGGGTGCTGGCTGACGATATCCTCTATCACCGCTACCCGACGCGCTTTAACATGGACAAACAGCTCGGCGCGCTGGAAAAGATTGCGCGTCAGCACGCGGATAACCCGGTCGGGCAATTTGCTGCCTGGCATTTCAGCCGCATCGCCCGGGTGTTACGCACCCAGCGCCCGCTTTATGCCCGGGACCTGATGGCCGATAAGCAAAAACGGCTGCCGCTGCTGCCCGCGCTCAAAAGTTATCTTTCACTGAAATCTTCCGCGCTGCGCAATGCCGCGCGGATCAGTGTGATGCTGAGCATCGCCAGCCTGATGGGAATGGCCCTGCACCTGCCGAAACCCTACTGGATCTTAATGACCGTGCTGTTTGTCACCCAGAACGGCTATGGCGCCACGCGGGTGCGCATTCTGCATCGGGCGGGCGGTACGATGGCGGGGCTGATTATCGCGGGCGTGACGCTGCACTTCCACGTGCCGGAAGGCTATACCCTGGCCGGTATGCTGGCGATCACGCTGGTGAGCTACCTGATCATCCGCAAAAACTACGGCTGGGCGATGGTGGGCTTTACGGTAACGGC
Organism: Enterobacter cloacae complex sp. IR5403; assembly: GCF_049238705.1. Taxonomy (NCBI): domain Bacteria; kingdom Pseudomonadati; phylum Pseudomonadota; class Gammaproteobacteria; order Enterobacterales; family Enterobacteriaceae; genus Enterobacter; species Enterobacter cloacae complex sp. IR5403. The sequence continues at coordinate 53,052 of NZ_JBMKHP010000018.1, forward strand.
GGTGTATACCCTGCAACTGCTTACGCTTAACGGGGAACAGTTTATTATTGCCCGGCTGGTCGATACGCTGATTGGCTGCCTGATCGCCTTTGGCGGCATGGTCTGGCTGTGGCCGCAGTGGCAGAGTGGGCTGCTGAGGCAGAACGCCCACGACGCGCTGGAAGCTGACCAGCAGGCCATTCGTCTTATTCTGAGCGATGACCCGCAGCCCTCTCCGCTGGCCTACGAGCGCATGAAGGTCAACCAGGCGCATAACGCCCTGTTCAACTCTCTTAACCAGGCCATGCAGGAGCCGGGCTTTAACGCGCACTATCTGGCTGACATGAAGCTGTGGGTCACGCACAGCCAGTTTATCGTCGAGCACATCAATGCCATGACGACGCTGGCGCGGGAGCACACGATGCTGACGCCGGATCTGGCGCAGCGCTATTTGCAGTCGTGTGAAATTGCGTTGCAGCGCTGTCAGCAGCGTCTGGAGTATGACGCGCCGGGCGAGTCAGGGGATTCGAACATTCTGGAAGCGCCGGAGACGCTGACCCACGGGCCGATGAGCACCCTTGAGCAGCATTTACAGCGCGTTCTCGGACATCTGAACACCATGCACACCATTTCGTCGGTGGCATGGCGTCAGCGCCCGCATCACGGGATTTGGTTAACGCGCCGGTTAAAACGAACGGCGTATTAGCCGCTGACGATCTTCGCGACCGCCGCGGCAAAACGGGTTAATCCGTCTTCGATGTCTTTGTCTTCCACCACCAGCGATGGCGCAAAGCGCATCACGTCCGGCCCGGCGTTGAGCACCATGACGCCTTCGTGCGCGGCGGCGTGCAGGAAATCGCGCGCGCGGCCTTTGTACTGCGGCTTCAGTTCGGCGCCGATCAGCAGCCCCATCCCGCGGATGTCGCTGAAGACATCAAACTGTTGGTCAATCTGCTGGAGATGTTTCACAAACAGGTCGCGTTTCGCATTCACGCCATTCAGGACGTCCGGCGTATTAATGATGTCGAACGCCGCACCCGCCACGGCGCACGCCAGCGGATTACCGCCGTAGGTGGAGCCGTGTGAGCCCACATGAAATGCGGAAGCGATATCCTGGGTGGTGAGCACCGCACTGACCGGGAAACCGCCGCCGAGCGCTTTCGCGCTGGTCAGAATATCCGGCGTTACGCCGTAGTGCATATAAGCAAACAGGTCTCCGGTACGCCCCATCCCACACTGCACTTCATCAAACACCAGCAGCGCCTGGTGCTCGTCGCACAGCTCGCGCAGCCCTTGCAGAAATTCCGGGGTGGCCGCCGTGACGCCGCCTTCCCCCTGAATGGGCTCGACCACCACGGCACAGGTGTGATCGTCCATCACCGCTTTAACGGCGTGGAGATCGTTAAACGGCACGTGGATGATATCCGCAGGTTTCGGACCAAAGCCGTCGGAATACTTCGGCTGGCCGCCAACGGAAACGGTAAAGAAGGAGCGTCCGTGGAAGGCGTTATGGAAGGCGATGATTTTGGTTTTGTACGGGCTATGACGCGTGGTTGCGTAGTAGCGCGCCAGCTTAAAGGCGGTTTCGTTGGCTTCGGTGCCGGAGTTCATAAACAGCACGCGTTCGGCGAAGGTGGCATCGATGATCTTACGCCCCAGACGCAGCGCCGGTTCGTTGGTGAACACGTTGCTCGTGTGCCACAGCGTTTCGCCCTGCGTTTTCAGCGCGTCCACCAGCGCAGGATGGCAATGGCCCAGCGCCGTCACTGCAATACCGCCTGCGAAATCAACATACTCGTTGCCCTGCTGATCCCAGACGCGGCTGCCTCTCCCTTTCACCGGGATAAACTCAGCCGGTGCATAAATCGGCAGGATCACTTCATCGAATGTCGCGCGGGTAATTGCTGGTTGTTCAGTTGCCATGTCATGACCATCCATTTTTATGTCACATTGATTGTGAAAATATAATCACAAAATATGCATAAAAAATCACAACAAGGCAACAGATATTCAGCGATTAAGGAAATTGGCCAGCAGCGCGTGACCCTGTTCGCTGAGAATGCTTTCCGGGTGGAACTGCACCCCTTCCAGATCGTACTCGCGGTGGCGAATGCCCATGATCTCCTGCGTCTCGCTCCAGGCGGTGACCTCAAAGCAGGCCGGCAGGGTCGGCGGATCAATGATCAGAGAATGGTAGCGCGTCACGGTTAACGGATTGTTTAGCCCCAGGAATACGCCGGTACCGGTGTGCGTGATCGGTGAGGTTTTGCCGTGCATGACTTTCGCGGCACGGACAATGGTGGCGCCAAAGACCTGCGCAATGGCCTGGTGACCCAGGCAGACGCCCAGAATCGGCAGTTTGCCCGCATAGTGGCGGATGACCTCCAGCGCGATACCGGATTCCGACGGGGTACACGGCCCCGGCGAAATCACGATTTTCTGGGGCGCCAGCGCGTCAATGTCAGCCAGCGCGATCTCATCGTTACGGCGGACAACCACCTCTGCCCCCAGCTCACAAAAATACTGGTAAAGGTTCCAGGTAAAGGAATCGTAGTTATCAATCAGCAGAATCATGGCGGCTCCTGAAAAAATGGCCGCCCTATTTTACGCAGATTCCCGCGCTTCGCTCACAACTTTGGCAAAGATGGCGTTCAGGGCGGTCAAATCCCCCATTGCCCCGCTCTGGTTGGCGGCAGCCCAGTCGTCCGGGTCGATCCCCTGCCAGTTCAGCACATAGCCCGCATGAATAGCCAGTTGTTCAAAGAAGATCCGCTGGGCCACGCCATTACCGCTCATAAACGGATGTAGCATGTTGATTTCACAGTAGTAATGACTGATTCTGTCTGTAAACTCTTCTTTCTGAAGGCCCACCAGATATTTATCACTTTCCAGCAAAGCCATCAGCTCATTACCCACTTTCTCGATGTACTCGAAATGGCAAAAAGGAATGTCGCCCTTGGAAATATCGGCGGTGCGCAGCTCGCCCGCGCCTTTCATTTCGTTGCGGAATAAATGGCGGTGAATAAGACACAGATGGGGTAAACCCGGTGCGGAAGGCCCCAGTTCCAGCGTCTCGATATCGGGTTCAGCGGGGCCCTTGCCTTTTTCAAGGAGGCAGCTGGCCTGAAAATTGACCTTACGTTGTTGCTCCCAGAGACGGGATTTTTGCTTGTCGGTGAGTTTTTTCACTACGCCTCCCTGAATAGTCCGTTTGCCACAAGTATAAGCAGCAAAACGCGCTTTCGCAGGGAGGGTGGAAAGACACGGGCAAGATGTGCCCGTGTGAGGGAACGTTACGGCAGCACTTTCGCGGAGAGAATGACGACAGGCTTAGTCGGCACATTCTGGTATGGACCGACATCGTGAGTCTGAACCTGAGAGATCTTATCCGCCACGTCCATGCCTTTCACCACTTTGCCGAACACCGCGTAGCCAAAGTCGCGCTGACCGTGGTCCAGGAAGGCGTTATCAGCCACGTTGAGGAAGAACTGGCTGGTGGCGCTGTCTTTGTCCGCCGTACGCGCCATGGAGATGGTGCCGCGCTTGTTCAGCAGGCCGTTGTCTGCTTCATTTTTGATGGGCGGGTTGGGCTGTTTCTGCTGCATCTGCTCGTTAAAACCGCCACCCTGAATCATGAAGCCCGGGATCACGCGGTGGAACGTGGTGTTGTTATAAAAACCACTGTTCACGTAGTCGAGGAAGTTTTTCACCGAAACAGGGGCTTTCTGGCTATCCAGCTCCAGCTCAATATTCCCCGCAGAGGTAGTCAGCAGGACGTGAGGGTCTCCTTTGGCTGCCAGCGCAGCAGGGGAAACGGCAGAAAGAGCAAACACAGCTGCGACAGCCGCCAGTGTTGATTTGAGCATGAGAATTCCTTAACAAAGCGCAGTATAAAAAGCGAATGGCTTGATTCTAAAGAGCAGTATGAACCCAGACCAGTCTTTTACCTAATTTTACCAAATTGAAACAATTATTACCGCGCAAACGATTGTTCAGCCCGAAACGTAATGTGATCTGCATCACGTTAAAACCTGCAATTGTGCTCAAAATTTTCTGAAAAGATTTAATTAGATCACTTTCGCGACTAAAATCTGCCCGCTCAAACGCAGTCATTGCGTTTTTCTTTACTTTTAACAGGCCAGACATGACTAACAGCAATCGCATCAAGCTCACATGGATCAGCTTCTTCTCTTACGCCCTGACCGGCGCGTTGGTGATCGTCACCGGGATGGTGATGGGAAATATCGCAGACTACTTCCAGCTGCCCGTTTCCAGCATGAGTAACACCTTCACCTTCCTGAACGCGGGGATCCTGATCTCTATTTTCCTGAATGCCTGGCTGATGGAAATCGTGCCGCTGAAAACGCAGCTGCGTTTCGGCTTCGTGCTGATGGTTGCCGCCGTGGCGGGCCTGATGCTGAGCCACAGCATCGCCCTCTTCTCTGCCGCCATGTTCGTGCTGGGCCTGGTGAGCGGGATCACCATGTCGATCGGTACGTTCCTGATTACGCACATGTATGAAGGCCGCCAGCGCGGCGCGCGTCTGCTGTTCACCGACTCCTTCTTCAGCATGGCCGGGATGATTTTCCCGATGGTCGCCGCGTATCTTCTGGCGCGCAGCATTGAGTGGTACTGGGTGTACGCCTGCATTGGTCTGGTCTACGTCGCGATCTTTATTCTCACCTTCGGCTGCGAGTTCCCTGTGCTGGGCAAAAAAGCGCAGACCACATCTGAGCCGGTTGCGAAAGAAAAATGGGGTATCGGCGTACTGTTCCTCTCCATTGCCGCCCTGTGCTACATCCTCGGTCAGCTGGGCTTTATCTCCTGGGTACCGGAATACGCCAAAGGTCTGGGCATGAGCCTGAACGACGCGGGCAAGCTGGTGAGCGATTTCTGGATGTCTTACATGTTCGGCATGTGGGCGTTTAGCTTTATCCTGCGCTTCTTCGACCTGCAACGTATTCTGACCGTTCTGGCGGGTCTGGCGACCGTGCTGATGTATCTGTTCATCAACGGTTCCCCGGAGCATATGCCGTGGTTCATCCTGACCCTGGGCTTCTTCTCCAGCGCGATTTATACCTCGATCATCACCCTTGGCTCTCTTCAGACCAAAGTGGCCTCGCCGAAGCTGGTGAACTTCGTGCTGACCTGCGGCACCATCGGCACCATGCTGACCTTCGTGGTCACGGGCCCGATTGTTGCGCACAGCGGTCCGCTGGCGGCGCTGCATACCGCTAACGGTCTGTATGCCGTGGTGTTCATCATGTGCTTCGTGCTGGGCTTTGTGACCCGTCACCGTCAACACAACCCGGCAACAGCTACCCACTAATCGCCATAACCCCTTTGCGTACTGCAAAGGGGTTTTCCCCTGCTCACCCGCCCTGCCCGCCGATGGGTAAAAACCCCACTAATTTTGTGCGAAAAACGAGCAAGCACAAAAATCAAACAATATCCGTCACTTATAAAAATCCTGACAAATCATAGATATACCCACTAAGGGGTAGGTGAAGGCGTATTTGATTTGCATCAATAAGTGCCCCTGCTGAATCGTTAAGGTAGGCAGTAATAGAAAAGAAATCGAGGCAAAAATGAGCAAAGTCAGACTCGCTATCATCGGTAACGGCATGGTCGGCCACCGCTTTATTGAGGATCTTCTCGATAAAGCCGATGCTGAGCAGTTCGATATTACCGTGTTCTGTGAAGAACCCCGCAAGGCGTACGACCGTGTGCACTTGTCTTCCTACTTCTCTCACCATACCGCCGAAGAGCTCTCTCTGGTGCGTGAAGGGTTCTACGAGAAGCATGGCGTAAAAGTGCTGGTGGGCGAACGCGCTATCACCATCAACCGTCAGGAGAAAGTGATCCACTCCAGCGCCGGACGTACGGTTTTTTACGATAAGCTGATCATGGCGACGGGCTCGTATCCGTGGATCCCGCCTATCAAAGGGTCGGAAACCCAGGATTGCTTCGTTTACCGTACCATTGAAGACCTCAACGCCATTGAATCCTGCGCACGTCGAAGCAAACGCGGGGCGGTTGTCGGCGGTGGTCTGCTGGGTCTGGAAGCGGCAGGCGCGCTGAAAAACCTCGGCGTTGAAACCCACGTCATCGAATTTGCCCCGATGCTGATGGCGGAACAGCTGGACCATATGGGTGGCGACCAGCTACGCCGTAAAATCGAAAGCATGGGCGTGAAGGTTCACACCAGCAAGAACACCAAAGAGATCGTGCAGGAAGGCACCGAAGCGCGTAAAACCATGCGCTTTGCAGACGGCAGCGAGCTGGAAGTGGATTTCATCGTCTTCTCCACCGGTATTCGCCCGCGCGACAAGCTGGCCACCCAGTGCGGTCTGGCCGTGGCGCAGCGCGGCGGGATCATGATCAACGATACCTGCCAGACCTCCGATCCGGATATCTACGCTATCGGCGAATGCGCCAGCTGGAATAACCGCGTATACGGCCTGGTTGCACCAGGGTACAAAATGGCGCAGGTCGCCGTTGACCATATCCTCGGCAACGAAAACGCCTTCACCGGCGCAGACATGAGCGCCAAGCTGAAGCTGCTGGGCGTGGACGTGGGCGGTATTGGTGATGCGCATGGCCGCACCCCGAACTCCCGCAGCTATGTTTATCTGGACGAAAGCAAAGAAGTCTACAAACGTCTCATCGTCAGCCAGGACAACAAAACCCTGCTCGGGGCGGTGCTGGTGGGTGATACCAGCGACTTCGGTAACCTGCTCCAGCTGGTGCTGAACGCCATTGAGCTGCCGGAGAACCCGGACGCGCTAATCCTCCCGGCGCACGCCTCCAGCGGTAAGCCGTCCATCGGCGTGGATAAACTGCCGGACAGCGCGCAAATCTGTTCCTGCTTCGACGTGACCAAAGGCATGCTGATCTCCGCCATTAACAAAGGCTGCCACACTGTTGCGGCGCTGAAGGCGGAAACCAAAGCCGGGACCGGCTGCGGCGGCTGTATTCCTCTGGTCACTCAGGTGCTGAACGCCGAGCTGGCAAAACAGGGCATTGAAGTGAACAACAACCTGTGCGAGCACTTCGCTTACTCTCGCCAGGAGCTGTATCACCTGATCCGCGTGGAAGGCATTAAGTCCTTCGACGAACTGATGGAGAAACACGGCCAGGGCTATGGCTGTGAAGTATGTAAGCCCACCGTCGGTTCCCTGCTGGCGTCCTGCTGGAACGAATATGTGCTCAAACCAGAACACACTCCGCTTCAGGACACCAACGATAACTTCCTGGCGAATATTCAGAAAGACGGGACTTACTCGGTGATCCCGCGTTCTGCCGGAGGGGAAATCACCCCGGAAGGGCTGGTCGCCGTGGGTCGTATCGCCCGTGAGTTTAACCTGTACACCAAAATCACCGGTTCCCAGCGTATCGGCCTGTTCGGTGCGCAGAAAGATGACCTGCCGGAAATCTGGCGTCAGCTGATTGAAGCGGGCTTTGAAACCGGTCACGCGTACGCCAAGGCGCTGCGCATGGCGAAAACCTGCGTGGGCAGCACCTGGTGCCGCTACGGCGTGGGCGACAGCGTGGGCTTCGGCGTAGAGCTTGAAAACCGCTACAAAGGCATCCGTACGCCGCACAAAATGAAGTTCGGCGTCTCAGGGTGTACCCGTGAATGTGCGGAAGCACAGGGGAAAGACGTGGGTATCATTGCCACGGAGAAAGGCTGGAACCTGTACGTGTGCGGTAACGGCGGGATGAAACCTCGCCACGCGGATCTGCTGGCCGCCGATCTCGATCGCGATACGCTGATCAAATACCTCGACCGCTTCATGATGTTCTACATTCGTACCGCCGATAAGCTGACCCGTACCGCGTCCTGGCTGGATAATCTCGAAGGCGGCATCGACTACCTGAAGTCGGTCATTATCGACGACAAGCTGGGCCTGAATGAACAGCTGGAATTCGAGATGACTCGCCTGCGCGAGGCGGTGATCTGCGAGTGGACCGAAACCGTGAACACGCCAGCGGCGCAGACGCGCTTCAGACACTTTATCAACAGCACCCAGCGCGACCCGAACGTGCAGGTGGTGCCGGAGCGCGAACAGCATCGTCCAGCGACCCCGTATGAACGTATTCCGGTGATGCTGGTGGAGGAAAACGCATGAGCCAGTGGGTAAACATCTGCAACATTAACGACATTCTGCCAGCAACCGGCGTCTGTGCCCTGCTGGGTAACGAGCAGGTGGCGATTTTCCGCCCTCGCCACGATGAACAGGTTTATGCCATCAGCAATATCGACCCGTTCTTCGAGGCCAGCGTGCTCTCCCGCGGTCTGATTGCGGAGCACCAGGGCGAGCTGTGGGTTGCCAGCCCGCTGAAAAAGCAGCGCTTCCGCTTAACCGACGGACTCTGCATGGAAGATGAAAGCTTCTCGGTCAAACACTACGACGTCCGCGTGAAGGACGGCGAGGTGCAGCTGAAAGCGTAACCCCTCGCCTTTTCAATAGGAAAGGCTTATGACCCCTTATGGGTAACGGCAGGAAAAACCGTATGTTCTGTACGATCCCTGCTGTTATCCTGACGTCAATTCTTCCCCCGCCATGAATGCTGTGAGGTAACGTCGTGGATCACCTGCCGATTTTTTGTCAATTACGCAACCGCGACTGCCTGCTCGTGGGCGGCGGCGATGTGGCTGAACGCAAGGCACGCCTGCTGTTAGAGGCGGGCGCCCGACTGACCGTCAACGCCCTCACCTTCGCCCCACAGTTTGACGTCTGGGCGCAGGAAGGGATGCTCACCCAGGTGCAGGGCGAATTTGATGAATCCCTGCTGGATACCTGCTGGCTGACCATCGCCGCAACGGATAACGATGACGTTAACCAGCGCGTCAGCGACGCCTGCGAAGCGCGCCGCATCTTCTGTAACGTGGTGGATGCGCCGAAAGAGGCGAGCTTTATCATGCCGTCGATTATCGACCGTTCACCGCTGATGATTGCGGTGTCGTCCGGTGGCCGCTCACCCGTTCTTGCCCGTCTGCTGCGGGAAAAACTGGAAGCCGTGCTGCCGCAGCATCTTGGTCAGATTGCCCACTACGCCGGGCAGCTGCGTTCCCGCGTGAAGCAAACCTTCGCAACCGTGGGCGAACGCCGTCGCTTCTGGGAGAAGTTCTTTGTCAACGACAGGCTGGCGCAGTCCCTTGCCAATCAGGACACCAAAGCCGTTGAAGAGACGACCGAACAGCTCCTGAGCGAGCCGCTGGACCATCGCGGTGAAGTGGTACTGGTGGGCGCTGGTCCCGGCGATGCGGGCTTGCTGACGCTGAAGGGTCTCCAGCAGATCCAGCAGGCGGACATCGTGGTGTATGACCGTCTGGTCTCTGATGACATCATGAATCTGGTGCGCCGGGATGCTGACCGCGTGTTCGTCGGCAAACGGGCAGGTTATCACTGCGTACCGCAGGAGGAGATCAACCAGATCCTGCTACGGGAAGCGCAAAAAGGTAAGCGCGTGGTGCGCCTGAAGGGTGGCGATCCGTTTATCTTTGGTCGCGGCGGCGAAGAGCTGGAAACCCTGTGCAACGCGGGTATTCCGTTCTCCGTGGTGCCGGGCATTACGGCGGCGTCCGGCTGTTCTGCCTATTCCGGCATTCCGTTAACCCATCGCGACTATGCCCAGAGCGTGCGCCTGGTGACGGGCCACCTGAAAACCGGCAGCGAACTGGACTGGCATAATCTGGCCGCTGAAAAGCAGACGCTGGTTTTCTATATGGGGCTAAATCAGGCAGCCACGATTCAGGCGAAACTGCTGGAGCACGGCATGGAAGCAGATATGCCGGTCGCGCTGGTGGAAAACGGCACCGCCATTACCCAGCGCGTGGTCGATGGCGTGCTGACGCAGCTGGGCGAGCTGGCGCAGCAGGTTGAAAGCCCGGCGCTGATCGTGGTGGGTCGCGTGGTAGCCCTGCGCGAAAAACTGAACTGGTTCTCCAGCCACTAACGCATAATCTCTCCCGGGAGTAGTCTTTAAGCGGACTACTCCCTTCTTACCTCAGTCGATAACATACCGCCCGCATAATGGAACTTTTCCATTTATTCCCTCGTGTTACATCCAATTTTCGATTTTTTGACAAGGAATGCGTATGTTCAAACTGGCAAAAGCTGCCGTACTGGTCGGCCTGTTATCAACTCTGACGGCCTGCACCGGTCACGTTCAAAATACTAAAAATAATTGCAGCTACGATTACCTGCTTCACCCGGCGATCTCCATTTCGAAGATCATTGGCGGTTGCGGCCCGGCGGCACAGCAGTAAGCGTTTTTCAGGCGTAAAAAAACCGGGGATGTCCCGGTTTTTTTGTTTCGTCAGTTTTGTCGGGTGGCGGCTCCGCCTTACCCGACCTGCACGGTCCCGTAGGCCGGGTAAGCGTTAGCGCCACCCGGCAAAGCGGCTTAAGGTTTCGCCACAAACCCAATCGCGTCGTACACCGCTTTCAGGGTTTCGGAGGCGCGCGCGCTGGCTTTTTCCGCGCCCTCTTTCATCACTTTTTGCAGGAAAGCTTCGTCGTTACGGTAACGGTGATAGCGCTCCTGCAACTCGGTCAGCATGCCGGAAACGGCGTCTGCCACTTCGCCTTTCAGGTGGCCGTACATCTTGCCTTCAAAGTGTTTTTCCAGCTCAGGAATGCTCTGTCCGGTCACACCGGAGAGAATGTCCAGCAGGTTTGACACGCCCGCTTTGTTCTGCACGTCGTAGCGCACCACTGGCGGCTCGTCGGAGTCGGTCACCGCACGCTTGAGCTTTTTCACCACCGATTTCGGATCTTCCAGCAGGCCGATAACGTTGTTGCGGTTATCGTCAGACTTGGACATCTTTTTGGTCGGCTCCAGCAGGGACATCACGCGCGCGCCGGATTTCGGAATAAACGGCTCAGGCACTTTGAACACGTCACCGTAAAGCGCATTGAAGCGCTGGGCGATATCGCGGCTCAGCTCCAGGTGCTGCTTCTGGTCTTCACCCACCGGCACCTGGTTGGTCTGGTACAGCAGAATGTCGGCCGCCATCAGCACCGGATAATCAAACAAACCGGCGTTGATGTTTTCAGAGTAGCGGGCAGACTTATCCTTGAACTGGGTCATGCGGCTCAGCTCGCCGAAATAGGTGTAGCAGTTCAGCGCCCAGCCAAGCTGCGCGTGCTCTGGCACGTGAGACTGAACGAAAATGGTGCTCTTCTCTGGATCGATACCGCACGCCAGGTACAGCGCCAGCGTATCGAGCGTTGCTTTGCGCAGCTTCTCGGGATCCTGACGCGCGGTGATAGCATGCAAATCCACGATGCAGTAAATGCAGTGGTAGTCATCCTGCATGCTCACCCACTGACGTAACGCACCCATGTAGTTACCAATGGTCAGTTCACCTGAAGGCTGTGCGCCACTAAAAACGATGGGCTTAGTCATTATTCAATTCCTGATGTTCACTGTGCGAGAGCCCGAGTGCGGGCAACAAATCTTTGAAGTGGTCGAACACAACGTCCGGCTCACTCAGCGTAATGGCTTCACCGTAGTTGTAGCCGTAGGTCAACCCAACCGACGGGCAACCTGCCGCTCTGGCAGCCAGAATATCATTGCGGGAATCCCCGACAAAGAGCAGCTCCGCAGGCGCTAAGGATAATTTTCCTGCCACCAGCAATAGCGGTTCCGGATGCGGCTTTTTATTCTGCACGTCATCGCCGCCCACAATTACGGAGAAGTATTTCGCGATATCCAGCGCTTCCAGCAGAGGCGCAACGAACGGTGTCGGCTTGTTAGTCACCAGCCCCAGCGGGATGCCTTTGGCATGTAGCGCGCTCAGCGTTTCAGCGACATCCGGGAACAGGAAGCTGCCCTCTTCGACGGTCTCTTCGTAGAAACGGTCGAACAGTTTGCGCAGAATACGCTGCTGCTCATCCTGGGGAATATCCGCGTGGTCAACACTCGGTTTCCCTTGCGCGGAACGCTGAGAGGCACGCTCCTGACGAGCCCAGGTCAGCGCGCGCTCCATCAGCACGTCTGCACCGTTACCAATCCACGTCACCACGCGCTCTTCGCCCGCAACGGGGAGTTCAAGGGCATACAGCGCCTGATCGACGGCGCGGGTTAATCCTGGCGCGCTGTCGACCAGCGTGCCGTCGAGGTCAAATGCTACACCCCGAATAGCCTGCAATTTATCCATGACTTACCTTCGCCAGTTCACGGCGCATTTCATCAATGACTTTTTTGTAATCCGGTTGATCGAAGATGGCGGAACCTGCGACGAACATATCCGCCCCTGCCGCCGCAATCTCACCGATGTTATTGACCTTCACGCCGCCGTCCACTTCCAGACGAATATCATAGCCAGACTCATCGATACGGCGGCGCACTTCACGCAGTTTGTCGAGGGTCTGAGGGATAAACGACTGGCCACCAAAGCCCGGGTTGACGGACATCAGCAGGATCACGTCCAGCTTGTCCATCACGTAGTCGAGATAGCTCAGCGGGGTCGCCGGGTTAAAGACCAGTCCCGCCTTACAGCCGTTCTCTTTGATCAGCTGTAGCGTGCGGTCAACGTGTTCGGAGGCTTCCGGGTGGAAAGTGATGATGCTGGCACCCGCCGCGGCGAAATCAGGCACGATGCGGTCAACCGGTTTCACCATCAGATGCACGTCAATGGGCGCGGTGATCCCGTAGTTACGCAGCGCTTTAAGCACCATCGGACCGATGGTCAGGTTGGGAACGTAGTGGTTATCCATAACGTCGAAATGGACGACATCCGCGCCAGCCGCGAGAGCTTTGGCAGTGTCTTCACCCAGGCGGGCAAAATCGGCCGACAGAATTGAGGGGGCAATCAAAAACTGTTTCATCCGCATCTCCTTGAAATGTGTTTACCGGCGGGCAAAGGCTCAGGGTCGATAAAGCGCCAGAAGTTCGTCCACCTTTTTACGTGTGCCGCCGTTGCTGCTAATGCTACGCCGCACTTTTACCTGAAAATGCTTCGCGGCTTTGTACCATTCGCGCGTATCAGGGGTGTCGTGATTCGAAATTAACACCGGAATTCTTTTGCTGACCAGCTTTTCCGCCATCTCAGCCAGACGAGCCTGCTCGGCCGGGCTGAAGCTGTTGGTGTGGTAGGCGGTGAAATTTGCCGTGGCAGATAGCGGCGCGTAAGGCGGGTCGCAGTAGACCACCGAGTTTACGCCCGCCAGATCCATGCACTCTTCATAGGAGAGACAGTAGAACTCGGCATTCTGCGCTTTTTCAGCAAAGTGATACAGCTCGTCCTGCGGGAAATAGGGGCGCTTATAGCGGCCAAACGGCACGTTAAACTCGCCACGCAGATTATACCGGCACAGACCGTTGTAGCCATGGCGGTTGAGATAAAGAAACAACAGCGCGCGACGGAACGGATCCTGGCTTTGATTAAACTCAGCGCGGAACTGATAGTAGACGTCCGGGTTGTTGTTCTCTGGCGTAAACAGCTTCCGCGCCTCTTCCACATACTCATCGGTACGCAGTTTGACGATGTTATAGAGGCTGATAAGGTCGCTGTTGATATCCGCCAGGATATAACGAGAAAAATCGGTATTCAGGAACACCGATCCAGCACCCACGAAGGGCTCGATAAGACACTCGCCTTTCGGCAGGTGCTTTTTAATATCGTCGAGCAGGGGGTATTTCCCCCCTGCCCATTTCAGAAAAGCGCGATTTTTTTTCATGCTGACTAACTGATTACACCTTCTCCGGCTGTGGAGAAAGCTCCGACAGCATCCTGCGCTTTAAACATTACTTCAGATCGGCCTGCACCTGATGAATCGGCTTCGCCCACGGGTTTTTCGCCTGCACGTCGGCTGGCAGCGTGGAAACGGCACGTTTTGCTTCATCTTTGGAAGCATAAATACCACTCACCAGCACATACCACGGTTGACCGTTACGGGTCGTCTGATAAACCACGTAGTTTTTCAGATTCGATTTCTTCGCCCAGGCGTTGAGGTTGTCATAGTTAGACGAACTGCTCAGCTGAAGGGTGTAGTTGCTGGAAGAGGCCGACTGCAAAGAACCCACGTTGCCCGTCGTTTTACCTGATGCAGCGCCCGTTTTGGCTGCGGGAGCCGCAGGTGTTGTTGCAGCAGGCGCGGCTGTGGTCGCCGTTGCTTTCGGTGCAGTGGTTGCCGCAGGCGTTGGCGCTTTAACCGGCTGGCTCACCGCAGGTTTTGTCTGCGCTGGCGCTTTCGTTTCTGGCGCTTTTGCCACGGTTTGCGGTTTCGTCTCACGCTTCGGCTCAATCACAGCCTGCTTACGCTCCTGGCGTGGCGCAGTCTGCGTCTGGCGCGGTTTGGTTTCCGTTGCCGCCGTTTGCTGCTGGGCATTGCTGCCATGAACTGGCGCAACGGTGGCTGGTTCAGTTGGCAGCGTGGAGTTCACCACGGCAGCGTTAACCTGCTCCTGATTCTGCGGCTGCATCAGCGCGTTATTCAGATCGCCCTGAACTTCAACACGCTGCTGGCCTTCAGGCGTCGCAGGCGCCTGGCCCTGAGTCGGGGTCGCAGAGACAGGCGGCAGAGAGATATCCTGACCAGCGCTGGTGTTACCTGCGGTCTGCTCTGCGGAAGTGGTGCCCGGCGCAGGCTGAGCGCCATTCGCCTGGTTGCTCGCATCGTTACCAGACAGGTCGATGCTCTTCTCGGCAGACGCTGTCTGCTCGGTAGAATTGGTAGAAGGTGCTTTTAGCGCAGAACCAATGCCGACAATCAGCAAGACCAGCACCAGAACGCCAAGGCCCATCATGATGTACTGACGGGAGGCCGGTTTTGCCGCTGCCGCTTTTTTACGTTTGCGCGGACGACGTTCAACAGGCTGTTCATCCATTAACTCTTCTTCGGATTCATACTCCTCGTCTTCACGCTCATTTCGCGCATTACGGCTACGCGAAGGGCGACGTTCGTCTGCATCCAGATCGACATCGTCAAAGTTGATCTGCGGCTCGTTATCACGTTCTGAAGATTGACGAGAACGACCAGTACGACGATCGCTGGGATCGGGTTTCAGCTCGTCTTCTGGTTTGAATTCATCCATTTAACACCCCACTCAAAGGCTTCTGCCAACGACTCTGCATTTACCTGAAGCTAAAACGACCACCTGTTACAGCGGTCTGACCTTTCTAGTTGTTACGCCTGCTGACAATCAGCAATAGCGCCAAGTACGACTTCGTGCGGCACTCCGCCGCGCACTTCACTTTTCCCTATTGCAAGCGGGAGTACCAGACGCATCTCACCTGCCAATACTTTTTTATCGCGCATCATGTGGGGAAGGTACGCCTGCGCAGACATTTCCTGCGGACCACTTACCGGCAAGCCAGCACGTTTAAGCAACGCGATGATACGTGCTGTCTCTTCCGGCCTGAACTGCCCCAGACGTTCAGAGGCCCGCGCCGCCATAACCATTCCGGCAGCGACAGCTTCACCGTGAAGCCAGTTACCGTAGCCCATTTCGGCTTCGATCGCATGACCAAACGTATGCCCCAGATTCAGTAAAGCACGTAAGCCGGTTTCACGCTCATCTGCGGCAACGACTTCTGCTTTCAGCTCACAACAACGGCGAATACAGTAGGCCATTGCCTGCCCGTCGAGGCGCAGCAGCGCATCCATATTCTCTTCCAGCCAGGTGAAGAACTCCCCGTCAAGAATAATGCCGTATTTGATCACTTCTGCAAGGCCGGACGCCAGTTCGCGCGCTGGCAAGGTTTTCAGACAGTCGAGATCCACCACCACCGAGGCAGGCTGGTAGAACGCGCCAATCATGTTTTTGCCGAGCGGATGGTTAACCGCCGTTTTACCGCCCACAGAAGAATCGACCTGTGAGAGCAACGTGGTTGGAATTTGAATAAAGCGCACGCCGCGCTGGTAGCTGGCGGCTGCAAAACCGGTCAGATCGCCCACAACACCGCCGCCCAGGGCAAGCAGTGTTGTATCACGACCGTGCGGTTTTTGCAGAAGTGCGGTAAAGACGGTATCCAGTACCGTCAGGCTTTTGTACTGCTCGCCATCGGGCAGAATCACACTGTCGACCTTCACGCCCGCCTGCTCAAGCAGGTGACGTACACGGTCGAGATAAAGCGGAGCCAGCGTCTCGTTGGTGACCAGCATCGCCTGATCACCCGCTTTCAGTGGTAAGAAGGAAGCTGGGTCGTTAAACAAACCAGCCGCGATGGTGATAGGGTAACTACGTTCCCCGAGAGTAACTGTAATCCTCTCCATGACGCGACATCCACCTTAAATGCTTTTACCCGCAGGCGAGTGTATATAAAGCCAGAATCAGTTGCTTTCCAGCATATGAATAATCTGGTTTGCAACCACTTTAGCGCTTTGATCGTCAGTACGAATGGTCACATCAGCAATCTCTTCGTACAGAGGATTGCGTTCATCGGCCAAAGCTTCCAGAACTTCACGTGGCGGTGTTTCAACCTGCAACAACGGGCGCTTTTTATCACGCTGCGTGCGTGCCAGCTGTTTTTCGATGGTCGTCTCAAGATAGACCACTACGCCACGGGCGGAGAGACGGTTGCGGGTTTCGCGAGATTTTACAGAGCCGCCGCCAGTTGCCAGCACAATGCCCTGTTTTTCCGTGAGTTCGTTGATCACTTTTTCTTCTCGGTCACGGAAACCTTCTTCGCCTTCTACGTCGAAGACCCAGCCCACATCCGCTCCGGTTCGTTTCTCAATCTCTTGATCAGAATCGTAAAATTCCATATTGAGTTGTTGAGCTAACTGACGCCCAATAGTGCTTTTGCCGGCACCCATAGGCCCAACCAGAAAGATATTGCGTTTCTCTGCCATTTTTTCGGTACTACTAAGACTATTCGTTAATGGTAATCCCCGCTGCGCAGACACCCGGCGTAGCAGGACATGAACTGAAACCTCATTTGCAATAGAGCGAGAGTCAGACGAAAAATTATCTCAATACTCCGGCTTGTTTGGCAACTGATTAAATCACCGTTCCCGGCGCATAAGGAAATAAGACGTAAGTCCAACTCAAATCGGTACTCCTTGTATGCTAATTCATGCCCCACGTCAAACATCTGCAACAAACTGAATGCAAAATCATTGCGGGGATCGTTACCCATTAATGAATACTGACCAGACGTGGCGTGATAAACACCACTAACTCGCGCCGTTCGTTATCTTTTCCGTCATGGCGGAACAGCTGACCCAGCCACGGAATGTTGCCCAGCACGGGCACGCTGTCGCGTCCGGTTTTATTCTTTTGCGAAAAGATCCCGCCCAGCGCGAGCGTTTCCCCACTTTTTACCTCTACCTGCGTTTCGATCTCCTGCTTATCGATCGCCAGCGTTTCGCCGTCTGCCTGTTGCAGCACCTGGCCGGGCATATTTTCACTGATATGCAGTTTCAGGCGCACGCGACCGCCCGGCAGGACCACCGGCGTGACCTCCATGCCTAATACCGCCTCTTTAAATTCAACGGATGTCGCCCCGCTCTCGCCGCTGGAAACCTGATACGGAATTTCGCTGCCCTGCTTGATGCTGGCCGGCTGCATGTGCGACGCCAGCAGCCGCGGGCTGGCGATGATATCCACCTGCTGCTTTTGCTCAAGCGCCGACAACTCAAGATCCAGCATCCTGCCGTTGATGCGCCCGATGTTAAACCCTGCGTGGGTGGTTGCACTGGCCACCGACAGGTCCGCCCCCAGCGTCGTGACCTGACCCACCTTACCGGCCTCCGTTGCGTCAGCGAGGTTCCATTTCACCCCCAGTTCACGCAGGCTTTTTTCACTGATGGTCACAATCTGCGCCGCCAGTTCCACCTGCTCGACGGGCAGATCCATCTGCACAGCCCAGCGCTGGAGCATATCCACCACCGTCTGGTTATCCCTGACCAGAAAACGGTTGGTGCGCTTGTCGACGGAGAGACTGCCTTTCGGGCTTAAGAGCTTTTCCGCCGCTTTTTGCAATTCGGCCGCATCCGCATAAGCAAACGGAATGCTGTGAGAGTGCAGCGGGGCGTCGAGCAGACGCTGGGCCCGCTCCTGCTCTTTACGCGTCTGTTGCTCCCGTTGCCAGGCCGCCGTATGCACATAAAAAATGCCGCCCTCTTCCCGCAATACCAGCCCGGCGCTGTTCACGACCGTCTGAAGCGCCTGCCTCCAGGGCACCCGCGTTAAATTCAGCGAAAGCGAACCGCTGACATCCGGCGACACCACCAGATTGCGATCCTCCTGCGCTACCAGCGCCTGTAATATCTGCACCACCGGGACATCATCCACCAGCAGGGTGACCGGTTTTGGCGTCGCGGCCCACAGGGGCTGGCTGAGTGCCGCCAGTAACAGCCCTATCCTTATCTTCACTTTTTTTCGTTCCTTCTCGTTGCCATGTCCATCGCTTCGGCTCGCACATGTCGCCGACATCAACGGTCAGTTGTTGTTTATCTATCGCGCTCACCCGCCAGCCTGTCGGTAACCGCATCTGCGTTTTTACCCGGTGCCAGCGTTTCTGCCCGTCCTGCATAAGGCCGATATCCCTGCTGCCGCTGACTATCCCCTGATACCACCACTGGCTGAGCTGCCCGGCTGCGCAACGCTCTTCCGGCACAGAGAAGGGATCCCGCATCCCGGTCAGGAAAAGCGGAGAAAGCAGGATCAGCAAACGGGCTTTACTGCGCATGACCGATCTCCAGTTGCAGGCTGAGGCGTAACTGTTTGCCCTGTGGGATGATGGAAAACGCACTCACCCGCACGTTCTCAAGCGCCAGACGGGCAAAGAGTGCCGGAACCGCGCCCCAGGAGGCATCCAGCGCCAGCTCTCCCCCACTCTGCTGCGGCTTCCAGTACACCAGCCTTGCGTCCTCACGCTGAAAAGCCAGGGGAGAAAAGGGCTGCGAGGGCGTCACTTGCCTAACCACTACTCGCCGTCCGGCCTCTGGCCACAGCGAGGCGTTGATTCGCTTCGCACTGATGGCCTGCGCCTGAATATCGGCGTAACGCAGAGCAGCGGGCCTGAGCAGCAGTCCCCAAATTGCCCACGCAACAAGCCCCGACGCGATCAACCAGCAAAGGACGCGCCGGGAAGGACGTGCATCAGTCCAGCGTTGATACCAGATACCCACCTGCTACCTCCGGCTATGTAGTTGAAAAGAGAACATCCATCGCCCCTGGCTATCCTGTTGCATTTCGCCTGCCGGTCCGGGGTTAAATCCCGTCACCCCTTTCAGGGCATCGGTCATGGCGGAGAGCGCTGGCAGTGAGGTGGTATAGCCGGTCAGGGTCAGCGAGGGTGGCTGATAACGCAGCGCCGTCAGCCACGCCTGCCGGGGCATTGCGCTGGCAAGGGACTCCAGCGCCGGTTGCCAGGCCGGATCAGACGGCGGCGAAGGGGTTTTCTGCCCCGCTGACTGCGGCTGACGGGCTCTCAATACTTTCTGCACCGCACGTGTCCCGGCCAGTTCGCTCTGCAACGCCTGTAACGCGAGAGTCTGCGTCGCCCGCAGGCTGATACTCCCCGCCAGCATCACCAGCCATGAGCCAGCAAACAGCAGCCCCCAGAAACGCAGGCGCTGATTACGTTGCTGCCGACGCCAGGGTAAAAGATTGGGCATGCTCATTACGGCGCCTCGCTCATGGCCAGCGCCAGGGCGACGGTGTAATCAGCACCGCATTCCGGCAACGGCGGCTGGCACAGCGTCACCGCTTCCCAGGGATCGCGGGCAGCATCAAACACGGCGATATCAGAAGGAGAAAGCGCAAGCAGCGCCGCCAGTTCATTCACCGTCGCCGCTTCTGTGGTGTAGCGCCGCCCCCACTGGTGACGCATCGCCCATAGCCACTGGTGTTGATCTCTCCAGGCGACGCACCGGGCAGGGGCAACAGCAGAGAGAAGATTAGCCAGCGCGCCGGCATCCGGGGCGATTGCTGCCAGACGCAAACGCAGCGCGTTCGCCAGCGTCAACAGGGTATCGACCTCTCTGTTTTGCGCTGCGGTAACCTGAAAAGTGTTGCTGAAGGTATCCTGCGCGTAGTCAAAGCAGAGCGTATCGGCGGGCATCTCCAACTCACGCGCTAATGCGGCGCCTACCCAGGTGAGCTGTTCGCTGTCACGCAAGGTAACGGATGGACGGGGCAACGCGCGTTGCAGAACGCGCGTCGCCGGAAATGAGAGAAATACCCGATGCGAGTGCGGCAATGTTTTCCGCCAGCCACGTAATGCGTTAACCAGCTGTTCTGGCTTAAGTATTTTGCCTTCCCCGATAACGCCGTCCGACAGCGGCACCGCCCACCAGCGCCGTAAACGCCAGCCGGCCCGCTCTCTGGTCAGCGCTACCGCAACCACCTTATCCTGTTGAATATGAACGCCTGTCTGCCACGTTTTAAAAGCCATGCTTCACGATCTCCTTATCGCCCGTCGGAGTGACGGCTATATCAATGAATCAGGCTTGCCTTTATACTACCGCGCGATTGTTTAGAAACTGCCCAGGCTAAACCAAATGGGAAATCTCCGGTGAAGTTCGTAAAGTATTTATTGATCCTTGCAGTCTGTTGCATTCTGCTGGGAGCAGGCTCGATTATTGGTTTGTACAAATATGTCGAGCCGCAACTCCCTGATGTCGCCACGCTTCGTGATGTGCGGCTTCAGATCCCTATGCAGGTCTATAGCGCCGATGGTGAACTGATGGCGCAATACGGCGAGAAACGTCGTATCCCTCTGACCTTAAATCAAATTCCACCCGTGATGGTGAAGGCCTTTATCGCCACCGAGGACAGCCGTTTTTACGAGCACCACGGTGTCGATCCGGTCGGTATTTTCCGTGCGGCAAGCGTGGCGCTGTTCTCCGGTCATGCCTCTCAGGGGGCAAGTACCATTACCCAGCAGCTGGCGCGTAACTTCTTCCTCAGCCCGGAAAAGACGCTGATGCGTAAGATCAAAGAGGTATTCCTCGCGATCCGCATTGAGCAACTGCTGAGCAAAGACGAGATCCTTGAGCTTTACCTCAACAAGATCTATCTGGGCTACCGCGCCTATGGCGTAGGGGCTGCGGCTCAGGTCTATTTTGGTAAGCCGATCGATCAGCTCACGCTGAGCGAAATGGCGACCATTGCCGGCCTGCCAAAAGCGCCATCCACGTTTAACCCGCTCTACTCGCTGGACCGCGCCACCGCACGCCGTAACGTGGTGCTGTCGCGTATGTTGAGCGAAGGCTATATCAGCCAGTCTGAGTACGATAAGGCGCGCAGCGACGTTATTGACGCCAATTACCATGCGCCGGAAATCGCCTTCTCTGCACCGTATCTCACTGAAATGGTTCGCCAGGAGATGGTGAGTCGCTACGGTGATAAAGCGTATGAAGATGGCTATCGCGTCTATACCACCGTGACCCGCAAGGTGCAGCAGGCTGCCCAGCAGGCGGTGCGTAATAACGTGATGGATTACGATATGCGTCACGGCTATCGCGGCCCGTCCAACGTGCTGTGGAAAGTGGGTGAAGGCGCATGGGACAGTAAAAAAATCACTGATTCCCTGAAAGCGCTGCCGACCTATGGTCCGCTGCGTCCGGCAGTCGTCACCCAGGCCGATCCACAGGAAGCGGTGGCGTTGATGGCCGATGGCACATCCGTTTCGCTGCGCATGGAGGGTGTCCGCTGGGCGCGTCCATACCGTTCTGACACCCTTCAGGGGCCTACGCCACGTAAAGTGACCGATGTCGTACAAACCGGACAACAAATCTGGGTGCGTCAGGTAGGCGATGCCTGGTGGCTGGCGCAGGTGCCGGACGTAAACTCTGCGCTGGTCTCCATCAATCCGCAGAACGGCGCCGTGATGGCGCTGGTTGGCGGGTTCGATTTCAACCAGAGCAAATTTAACCGCGCGACCCAGGCGCTGCGTCAGGTTGGTTCGAACATCAAACCGTTCCTGTATACCGCGGCGATGGATAAGGGGCTGACGCTCGCCAGCATTCTCAACGACGTGCCAATTTCCCGCTGGGATGCCGGTGCGGGCTCTGACTGGCAGCCGAAGAACTCTCCGGCGCAATACGCTGGTCCTATCCGTCTGCGCCAGGGCCTTGGTCAGTCGAAGAACGTGGTCATGGTTCGCGCGATGCGTGCGATGGGCGTGGATTATGCGGCAGAGTATCTGCAACGCTTTGGCTTCCCGGCGCAAAACATCGTTCATACTGAATCTCTGGCGCTCGGCTCCGCGTCCTTTACGCCGCTCCAGGTTGCGCGTGGCTACTCGGTGATGGCGAACGGCGGCTTCCTGGTCGATCCGTATTTCATCAGCAAAATCGAGAACGATCAGGGCGGCGTACTGTTTGAAGCGAAACCGAAAATTGCCTGCCCTGAATGCGATATTCCGGTGATTTACGGCGACACGCCAAAATCCAATGTCCTGGAAAACAAGGATATGGAAGATGTGGCGATCTCTCAGGAACGTCAGAATCTGGCGGTGCCGCAGCCTCAGCTGGAACAGGCCAATCAGGCGCTGGTCGCCCAGAGTGGCGCGCAGGAGTATGCCCCGCACGTGATCAGCACGCCGCTGTCGTTCCTGATTAAGAGCGCACTGAACACCAACATCTTTGGTGAACCGGGCTGGCAAGGCACCGGCTGGCGAGCGGGCCGCGATTTGCAGCGCCACGACATCGGCGGCAAAACCGGGACAACCAACAGTTCAAAAGATGCCTGGTTCTCAGGTTATGGCCCGGGGGTTGTCACCTCCGTCTGGATTGGTTTTGACGATCACCGCCGCGATCTGGGGCGCACCACCGCCTCTGGCGCGATTAAAGATCAGATTTCCGGATACGAAGGCGGCGCGAAGAGTGCGCAACCTGCCTGGGATGCTTACATGAAGGCCGTTCTCGAGGGCGTACCAGAGCAGCCGCTAACGCCTCCGCCGGGTGTGGTGACGGTGAATATCGACCGCAGCACCGGACAGCTCGCGAATGGCGGTAACAGCCGTGCCGAGTATTTCATCGAGGGTACGCAGCCAACCACGCAGGCAGTGCATGAGGTGGGGACAGAGATCATTGATAACGGCGAGACGCACGAACTGTTCTGACGCCAACAAAAAAGCCGGGTGGCGACTACGCCTGACCCGGCCTACAACGTCAATGCAAAACGGCAACCTTCGGTTGCCGTTTTTAATGGTGGCGCTACAAACGCCCCTGCCCCTTCAGCCACTCCCGTA
Organism: Enterobacter cloacae complex sp. IR5403; assembly: GCF_049238705.1. NCBI lineage: Bacteria > Pseudomonadati > Pseudomonadota > Gammaproteobacteria > Enterobacterales > Enterobacteriaceae > Enterobacter > Enterobacter cloacae complex sp. IR5403. The sequence goes on from NZ_JBMKHP010000018.1 coordinate 76,195, forward strand.
CCAGGAACAGTGCGCTCACGTTGCGCGCCTCGTTAAAGTCAGGATCTTCCAGCAAATCCATCAGATGAGCCAGCGGCCAGCGAACCTGCGGCAGCGGTTCCGGCTCGTCTCCTTCCAGCGATTCAGGATAGAGATCTTCCGCGACAACAATGTTCATTTTACTGGAGAAATAGGACGGCGCCATGCTCAATTTTTTCAGGAACGTCAGCTCTTTCGCGCCAAAACCGACCTCTTCTTTCAGCTCCCGGTTTGCCGCTTCAAACACCGTTTCGCCCGGATCGATCAGTCCTTTGGAGAAGCCCAGCTCGTAGGATTCTGTGCCCACAGCGTATTCACGAATGAGGATCAGGTGCTCGTCGACGATGGGCACAATCATCACCGCTTCACGCGAGGAGGGGCGCATACGCTCATAAACACGACGCACACCGTTGCTGAACTCCAGATCCACGCTTTCGACATTAAACAGACGCGATTTCGCGACGGTTTCAACATTCAGAATGGTGGGCTTTTGTAAGGGTTTGGTCATCTTGACGGGTCTTTGCTGGGTGAACTGGCTTTATTGTGCGATACGCCGCACGGTTTCGGCAATGTCAATTGTTCTTTATTTACATTTATGCAACGTAATTGAATGCGATTCTCATTTCAAAACAAATGTCAAGAGGTTGAAATGTTTCCAGGAATTTGCTGATATCGCGCCGGAACAGGCTTTGTTATCATTACCGGTCACTGGGATGCGCGTCAACATGCTCAAGTTAGACTCCATACTTGCCGATAGCCGACCACAGAATCTCATTCATTGTACAAAAGGTGCGACTGACAACACCTGTAAGAAGATAAGTAAGATGGGGAAAGCATGAGCACCATTTTGATTTTTCTCGCTGCTGTGCTGGCCTGCGCGTCGATTGCGGTGTGGGTATTCAGGCGCCGCGTACATCGCCGTTATCGGCTGCCCTTTTTGAACGCGTTCGCCGGGGCAAACACGCGCAAGCTTTCGCCAGAGGAACGCAGCACCGTTGAGCAGTATCTCGACACGCTGAACCGATCCCGGCTTTCGCCTGGCCCTACCGGCGCCAGCGCCGCCCCCGTATCGCTCAACCTTAACGCCCAAAGCGACACCGTTCTGTGCGTGACGCGCTCCATTACCCGCTACGGCATTACAACCGACGATCCCAACAAGTGGCGTTACTATCTCGACTCTGTTGAAGTGCACCTGCCTCCCTTCTGGGAGCAATATATCAACGACGAAAACAGCGTCGAGCTGATCCATACCGATACGCTGCCGCTGGTTATCTCCCTCAATGGTCATACGCTGAGCGAATATGTTCAGGAAGCGCCACGCTTTGCGCTGGAACGCGCAAGCGGAACGCAGGCCTCTATTCGCGGTGAAGAGACAGAGCAGATTGAACTGCTGAACATCCGCCAGGAGACGCATGAAGAGTACGTCCTGAGCCGTCCGGATGGCATTCGCGAAGCGGTGTTGATTGTCGCCTCGTTCCTGCTCTTTTTCATCTGCCTGCTGACGCCGGACGTGTTTGTTCCGTGGCTCGCGGGTGGCGCAGTACTGCTTCTGGCCGCCGGGCTGTGGGGCATATTTGCTCCGCCGGCAAAAACGTCATTACGCGAAATTCACTGCCTGCGCGGAACCCCAAAACGCTGGGGACTGTTCGGTGAGAACGATCAGGAACATATCAACAATATCTCGCTCGGGATCATCGATCTTATCTATCCGCGCCACTGGCAGCCGTGGATTGCGCAGGACCTTGGCCATAAAACGGATATTGATATCTATCTCGACCGCCACGTTGTCCGCCAGGGGCGCTACTTATCCCTGCACGACGAAGTGAAAAACTTCCCGCTTCAGCACTGGCTCCGCAGCGCGGTGATTGCCGGTGGCGCCGCGTTAATCTTCATCATGCTGCTGCTCTTCGTGCCGCTGGATATGCCGATTAAATTTACCCTGTCGTGGATCAAAGGGGCGCAAACTGTGGAAGCCACCAGCGTACAGCAGCTCGAAGAAGCGGGGGTACGCGTGGGGGATACGTTGCGGCTGAAAGGCACCGGGATGTGTAATATCCACACGCCGGGCGCCTGGAACACGCGCCAGAACTCGCCGTTCGCGCCGTTCGACTGCTCTCAGATCATCTGGAATGACGCCTCTCCGCTACCGCTGCCGGAATCGGATGTGGTCAATAAGGCCACCGCGCTCACCCAGACGATTAATCGCCAGCTCCATCCGAAACCGGATGATGATTCTCGCGTCAGCCCTGCCCTGCGTTCGGCTATTCAGAAGTCGGGCATGGTGCTGCTGGATGACTTTGGCGAAATCGTCCTGAAAACAGAGGATCTCTGTTCCGCCCAGGATGACTGTATCCGACTGAAGAACGCGCTGGTCAACCTCGGCAACAGCAAAGACTGGGACGCGCTGGTGAAACGCGCCGAAGCGGGACGCCTGGACGGTGTGAACGTGCTTCTGCGTCCGGTCAGCGCCGAGTCGCTGGATAACCTGGTGGCGACCTCTACCGCCCCCTTCGTGATGCGTGAAACCACCCGTGCCGCCCAGGCGCTTAATAGCCCGGCGCCGGGCGGTTTTGTGATTGCCAGCGATGAAGGCAGCGACCTGGTGGATCAACCTTATCCGCAGGTTTCGCTGTATGACTATCCGGCCCAGGAGCAGTGGAGCGAATTCCAGCGTCTGGCGCAGATGCTGATGCAGACGCCATTCAGCGCGGAAGGGATCGTCACTACCCTCTTTACCGACGCCAACGGCACGCGTCATATTGGCCTGCACCGTATGCCGGATAGCGCTGGCCTGTGGCGCTATATAGGGACATCCCTGCTGCTGATTGCAATGCTGGCGTGCATTGTCTGGAACGGTTATCAGGCCGTACGCCGCTATCAGCGTTCCCGCACGCGGCTGGCAGAAATCCAGGCCTACTACGAAAATTGCCTTAACCCGAAACTGATCTCCTCTTCCGAGAGCCTGATCGGATAACGTCCCTGCGCGACAAGTTGTGCTACCCTGTCGCGCACGTTTCTTCTGGCTGGAGTTCCCCCTTATGCATCTTAATATCGACTGGCAGGCGGTCGATACCGTCCTGCTTGATATGGACGGCACGCTGCTTGATCTCGCCTTTGATAACTATTTCTGGCAAAAGCTGGTCCCGGAAACATACGGTGAACAGCAGGGGATCTCCCCGGCGGAAGCGCAGGAATTCATTCGTTCGCAATATAGCGCGGTGCAGCATACGCTAAACTGGTACTGTCTTGACTACTGGAGCGAGCGACTCGGTTTGGATATTTGTGCCATGACCACCGCCCAGGGCGCACGCGCCGTACTGCGCGACGATACGGTCCCGTTCCTGGACGCGCTGAAAGCCTGCGGTAAGCGCCGCATTTTGCTGACGAATGCGCATCCCCATAACCTGGCCGTAAAGCTGGAACATACCGGTCTTGCTTCACACCTTGATTTATTGCTTTCCACCCACACATTTGGTTATCCGAAAGAGGATCAGCGGTTGTGGCATGCCGTGGTGGAAGAGACCGGTTTACAGCCGGAACGCACGCTGTTTATTGACGACAGCGAGCCGATTCTGGATTCTGCGGCCGCTTTTGGCATTCGCTATTGTCTGGGCGTGACCAATCCGGATTCCGGCCTGGCTGAAAAAAGCTATCTGCGACATCCGGGGCTGAACGACTATCGCCGGATGATCCCCTCACTCACCGTGAAGGAGACGCCATGAAAGAAAAAACCTCTGATGGGGTAAGACTGGATAAATGGCTGTGGGCCGCCCGTTTTTACAAAACGCGAGCCCTTGCCCGTGAAATGGTTGATGGCGGAAAGGTGCATTACAACGGTCAGCGCAGCAAACCGAGCAAGCTGGTTGAACTGAATGCCACGTTAACGCTTCGCCAGGGCAACGATGAGAAAACGGTGGTGGTGAAAGCCATTACCGAGCAGCGGCGGCCCGCAACCGAAGCCGTTTTGCTGTATGAAGAGACGGCCGAAAGCATAGAGAAGCGCGAGAAAACCGCGCTGGCGCGCAAAATGAATGCGCTGACCATGCCTCACCCGGACCGGCGACCGGATAAAAAAGAGCGCCGCGATCTGATGAAATTTAAACACGGTGAGAGCGAATAACCCTCACCTGCACGAGAGATGAAAATGGCCCAACACGACCAATTACACCGCTATCTGTTTGAACAATTCGCCGTGCGCGGCGAGCTGGTCACCGTATCCGAAACCTGGAAACAGATTCTGGAAAACCACAACTACCCGCTGCCGGTGAAAACCCTGTTGGGCGAACTGCTGGTTGCCACCAGCCTGCTGACCGCCACGCTGAAGTTCGCTGGCGATATTACCGTTCAGTTGCAGGGTGATGGCCCGATGTCGCTGGCGGTGATCAACGGCAATAACCAGCAGCAGATGCGCGGCGTGGCGCGCGTTCAGGGCGATATCCCTGAAAATGCGGATCTGAAAACGCTGGTCGGAAATGGCTACCTGGTTATCACGATCTCGCCTGAAGAGGGTGAGCGCTATCAGGGCGTTGTCGGTCTGGAAGGCGACACGCTTGCCGCCTGCCTGGAAGATTACTTCATGCGTTCCGAACAGCTGCCAACCCGTCTGTTCATCCGCACCGGTGAAGTGGATGGTCAGCCTGCTGCCGGTGGTATGCTGCTTCAGGTTCTGCCTGCGCAGGATGCGCAGACCAATGATTTCGAGCATCTGGCAACGCTGACGGAAACCATCAAAGCGGAAGAGCTGTTCACCCTGTCGGCGACCGACGTGCTGTGGCGTCTGTACCACGAAGAAGAAGTGACGGTTTACGATCCGCAGGATGTGGAATTTAAGTGCACCTGCTCTCGTGAGCGTTGTGCTGGCGCCCTGAAAACGCTGCCGGATGAAGAGATCGACAGCATCATGGCGGAAGACGGTGAGATCGATATGCACTGTGATTACTGCGGTACGCACTACGTGTTCAATTCCATGGATATCGCGGAGATCCGCAATAACGCCTCTCCGGCGGACCCGCAGGTTCACTAAGCTCTGAGCCTGTTGCCCGGCGGCGCTATGCTTGCACGGGCCTACAATGAATTGTGCAATTTTTTGATATGATTGCTAATTGTAGGCCGGGTAAGCGTAGGGTATGAACCGGAAACATGGGTAACACTTTAGACCGGATACATGGGTAACAGTTATAACTGGCATAGAAGAGGAGACTCGCTATGCCCTGGACTGAGACCCGACCTA
>NZ_JBMKHP010000019.1:0-74708 GCF_049238705.1 Enterobacter cloacae complex sp. IR5403
GTGTTCACTCGTTGAGACTTGGTATTCATTTATTGTCCGAAGACATTAAGAATCCATGTCACTTTGAGTGCCCACACAGATTGTCTGATAAATTGTTAAAGAGCAGTGCCGCTTCGTTTTCGCTGCGGCGCGGGGTGTGCATATTACGCTTTCCCGCTTCAGAGTCAAGCGTTTATTTTGCTTTTCTCTGCTGACCCGGCGGCTTGCGTGCCGTTGTTCCGTGTCAGTGGAGGCGCATTATAGGGAGTTCTTCTGAAGTGACAAGCACTAAATACAAAAAACTTTTCGTTCGCTCACTTTTCAAACTCAACGCTTATTTAACCCGCGCATCGTCCGTTAAACGCGCAATTTCACGGGCAAAACTGGCGACCTGAGCCCAGTCGGTATACACCACTTCTTTACGCGTATCTGTTTCCCCGCCCGTCATTTTCATGATCAGGCGGATCATAAAGCGGTCATACCAGCGGTAACGCGGGTAACGCAGCGCGCCAGCAAAGACAGAACAGATATCGGGCTGCCATGGCGAACTCAGCAAAAACTTGCGCGTATAGCTGTTGGTCTGCGGCGTACGCTTCTCCGCTTTACGGGCAACCAGGTTGACCGAGTAAAACGCGCCAGGCAGCTGAGCGAGTTCCGCCGTATGCTTTTTCACAAAGCGATCCAGCGCCGGATGGAAATGACCGTAGCGAATTGAAGCGCCAATGACCACGCGGTCGTAATCCTGCCAGGCAATCTGCTCTGTGCGATTCAGGTTCACCACATCAGAATAAATGCCCAGCTCTTTGAGTTCGGAAGCCAGATATGAAGCAATCTCACGCGTTTGTCCGTCACGCGTTGAGAAAAGAATTAACGTTTTCACCAATGCCTCCTCACTCACGCCAGAATGTTGGGGTAAACAGCACCAGCAGCGTAAAGACCTCAAGACGCCCAAACAGCATATTGGCGATTAAGATCCACTTCGCCACCGGGTTCATACTGGCGAAGTTATCCGCCACGACGCCCAGCCCCGGCCCCAGGTTGTTTAACGTTGCCACCACAGAGGCGAAGGCAGAGAAATCATCCACGCCCGTGGCGATAATCGCCAGCATACTGACAATAAAGACCAGTGCATAAGCGGAGAAGAATCCCCACACTGCTTCGAGGATGCGCTCCGGCAGCGCGCGGTTCCCCAGCTTAATACTGTAAACCGCATTCGGGTGGACCAGACGTTTCAGCTCACGATTCCCCTGCTTGAACAGCAGCAGGATGCGGATCACCTTCAGACCGCCGCCCGTTGACCCGGCGCAACCGCCGATAAACGCAGAGCACAACAGCAGCACCGGCAGGAACAGCGGCCAACGCGCAATACTGTCCGTGGTGAAACCGGCGGTTGTTGCCATCGATACCACCTGGAAGAAGGCCTGGTTCAGGGTCGTGACCGCCGAGTTATAAACATCGTGGAACCACAGTACCAGGGTACAGATAACCACCAGGGTCAGCTGGACGCCAATAAACATCCGGAATTCCGGGTCGCGCCAGTACACCTTCAGGCTCCGTCCGCTAAGCAACGAGAAGTGTAGACCGTAGTTACAGCCTGAAATCAGCAGAAAGATGGCAATGATGGTATTGATTGTCGGGCTGTCGAAGTAGCCGACGCTGGCATCGTGAGTGGAGAACCCACCGATAGCAATAGTCGCAAAGCTGTGTCCGATGGCATCAAACGCAGGCATCCCGGCAAACCACAGCGCCAGCGCGCAGGCCACCGTCAGCAGGACATAGATAAGCCACAGGGTTTTCGCCGTCTCCGCAATACGCGGGCGCATCTTGTTATCTTTCAGCGGGCCGGGCATCTCTGCCCGGTAGAGCTGCATCCCCCCGACGCCCAGAATGGGCAGGATAGCCACCGCCAGGACGATGATCCCCATACCGCCGAACCACTGGAGCATCTGCCGGTAAAAGAGAATCGCATGCGGGAGCGAATCCAGCCCCACCAGCGTGGTGGCCCCGGTGGTCGTTAAGCCGGAGAACGATTCAAAAAACGCATCCGTGACGGTGAGATTCGGTTGTTCGGAGAAGATAAACGGCAGCGCACCCACGCTTCCCAGTACCGTCCAGAACAGGACCACAATCAGAAACCCCTCCCGGGATTTCAGTTCACCTTTCTCACGGCGGTTTGGCCACCACAGCAGGGAGCCAATCGTCAGCGCGACAAAAAAGGTTTGCGTAAATGCACGCCCCGCGCCGTCCCGGTAGATGAGCGCCACCAGTCCGGGAATGATCATTGTCCCGGAGAAAAGTATGACCAGCAATCCAACGATTCGGGTAATGGCACGAAAATGCATCTCTGCCGCTTCCTTAGGTATTCAAAATTGTGAGGTGGGGATTATTCTTCAATCGGCAGTAATTGCAATGAACCGCGACTAAAATCAGCGAGTTTTGCTGAAAAAGCAGCCAGTTCCGCCTGAGGAAGCGCCACGCGTAATTGCACCATTGCCTGATAATCACTGTGTGCGATGACACCGTTAAACTGTTTAAGCAGTGCTTCGATACCCGATAGCTGGGCGTAATCGCATAACAAAGTATATTCCGTAAGTGGCGTTTTGCGGGTTGTTATCAGCATATTAAGCGCCTGCTGGACACCCCCTCCGTAGGCTTTAACCAGCCCTCCGGTGCCTAACAAAATGCCCCCGTAGTAGCGGACCACGACGGCGGTGATTTCACCCACGCCGCTGCCCATCAACTGGGAGAGCATCGGTTTTCCGGCCGTACCCGCCGGTTCACCGTCGTCAGAAAACCCAAGCTGCTGTGAGTCGTCTGGCGGCCCGGCGACCCACGCCACACAGTGATGGCGGGCATCGGGGTGCTGCGCGCGGACGGACTCGACGAACGCCTTCGCCGCCTCCACGCCGTCGGTATGCGCCAACAGCGTGATAAAGCGGCTTTTCTTGATTTCCTCAACAAAGGTGACCGGCTCGGCCGGTATCAGCCAGCTTTCCATCAGGCCAGCTTCTGATCTCGCGTCATGTTCTCAATGCTGTTCTCATGAATAACCACGTTATCCTCGATACGAATGCCGCCATACGGCTTCAGCGCTTCAATTTTCTCCCAGTTGAAGTGCTTGCTGAATTGCCCTTCGCGCCACGGCGCCAGCAGGGATTCAATAAAGTAGATGCCCGGCTCGATGGTCAATACCATACGCGGTGCCAGAACGCGGGTGCAGCGCAGATAAGGATATTTAGACGGCGCCGCCAGGTGCGTACCGGTATCATCCTGCATAAAGCCCGCGACGTCATGAACCTGCAAACCCAGCGGGTGGCCGATACCGTGCGGCATAAATGGCCCGGTCAGATCGTTCTCAACCATCGCCTCTTCGCTCATGTCTTTGACAATCTGATGCTTACGCAGCAGTTTAGCGATGCGCTGATGGAACTGGATGTGATAATCCACGTAGCTGGTTCCGGCCTTCATGGTGCCAATCAGCGCCAGCTGTTCGTCGTTCACGTCTTTAATCAATTGCGCAAAATCGGTGTCCGCATTCGCCGCCCAGGTACGGGTCAGGTCTGCCGCATAACCATTGTACTCAGCCCCCGCGTCCAGCAGGAAGCTGCGCATCTCAGCCGGAACCTGATGATCCAGTTTGGTGTAGTGCAGAACCGAGGCATGTTCATTCAGCGCCACGATGTTGCTGTACGGCACGTCGGTATCGCGATGGCCGGTCGCCGTCAGGTAGGCCTGATTAATATCGAACTCGCTCATACCGGACTGGAACGCTTCGTGCGCCGCACGGTGGCCATTCACCGCCGTTTTTTGCGCTTCACGCATGCAGTAAAGTTCGTAGTCGGTCTTGTAGGCGCGATAGTAGTGCAGATAATCCAGCACGCCTTTCGGGTTGAGTTTATCTGCCGGAATATCCAGACCCAGCGCACGCTCAGGAACCGGACCAATGTAGCCGATGTTGCCGCGCACCGCTGGCAGCTGGCTGCCAATGCCGTCTGCTTTTGGCAGCGCAATCACGTCAATTTCTTCGGTCCAGAATGAGGTCGGCAGCGGCTCCACGTTGTGCCAGTAATCGACCGGCAGGTAGAACCACAGTTTCGGCTTGTTCACGCCATCCACCAGCAGCCAGCAATTTGGAACCTGCGTGACAGGCACCCAGGCTTTAAACTGCGGGTTAACCTTGAAGGGATAAGCATGGTCATCAAGAAAAGTATTCATCAGCTCGCCGGAGTGGATCAGCAGGGCATCCAGCTTGAAGCGGGCCAGTACATCGCGGGTACGTTCCTGTAGGGTAACGATATGATTTTTATAAAGCGAAGCCAGTGAGTCCATCATTCTTCCTTTCGTTTTTTTGACCTCAAGTCATCGCATCTTAGCACACCTCACTGCGGCTGCGTGATTTCCACCGACCGTGATCAGCGCAGCAATTTCTTAATGACTAATTTGCATTTTATTAACATAAATTCCACACTCCGTTTCATCTGGTATGACCAGATCCAATTGCTGGATTCAGGAGACCGACATGCTCTACAAAGGCGACACCCTGTACGTAGACTGGCTGGAAGATGGCATTGCCGAACTGGTGTTCGATGCCCCCGGCTCAGTGAACAAGCTTGATACCGCGACGGTGGCCAGTCTTGGCCAGGCGCTGGATGTACTTGAAAAGCAATCAGATTTAAAAGGGTTGCTGCTGCGCTCCAACAAAGCGGCCTTTATCGTTGGCGCGGATATCACCGAATTCCTGTCGCTGTTCCTGGTGCCCGAAGAACAGCTGAGCCAGTGGCTGCACTTCGCCAACAGCGTCTTTAATCGTCTGGAAGATCTGCCTGTCCCGACCCTTTCTGCCGTTAACGGTTACGCGCTGGGCGGCGGTTGCGAATGCGTGTTAGCCACCGATTACCGTCTCGCCACGCCGGATCTGCGCATCGGCCTGCCGGAAACCAAGCTGGGCATCATGCCGGGCTTTGGCGGCTCGGTGCGTATGCCGCGCATGTTGGGTGCCGACAGCGCGCTGGAGATCATTGCCGCGGGTAAAGATGTCGGCGCAGAACAGGCGCAGAAAATCGGCCTGGTGGACGGCGTGGTTAAGCCTGAAAAACTGATTGAAGGCGCTGTCGCCATTCTGCGTCAGGCGATTAACGGCGAACTCGACTGGAAAGCCAAACGTCAGCCGAAACTGGAGCCGTTGAAGCTCAGCAAAATTGAAGCCACCATGAGCTTCACCATCGCCAAAGGCATGGTTATGCAGACGGCGGGTAAACACTACCCGGCGCCGATCACGGCGGTGAAAACCATTGAAGCGGCAGCCCGTCTGGGCCGTGATGACGCCCTGAAGCTGGAAAACCAGAGCTTTGTCCCGCTGGCGCACACCAACGAAGCCCGCGCGCTGGTTGGTATCTTCCTTAACGATCAGTTTGTGAAGGGCAAAGCCAAACAACTCACCAAAAACGTTGAAACGCCAAAACACGCGGCGGTACTCGGCGCGGGCATTATGGGTGGCGGCATCGCCTACCAGTCTGCCTGGAAAGGCGTGCCGGTGGTGATGAAAGACATCAACGAGAAATCCCTGACGCTGGGCATGACCGAAGCGGCCAAGCTGCTGAATAAACAGCTTGAGCGCGGCAAAATTGATGGTCTGAAGCTTGCAGGCGTGATCTCCACCATCCAGCCAGTGCTGGAATACAGCGGTTTCGACCGTGTGGACGTGGTGGTTGAAGCGGTCGTTGAAAACCCGAAAGTGAAAAAAGCGGTGCTGGCCGAAACCGAAGACAAGGTGCGTCCGGAAACCGTGCTGGCCTCTAACACCTCCACCATTCCTATCAGCGAACTGGCAAGCGTGCTGAAGCGTCCGGAAAACTTCTGCGGGATGCACTTCTTTAACCCGGTGCACCGCATGCCGCTAGTCGAAGTGATCCGTGGGGAAAAAACCTCCGACGAAACCATCGCCAAAGTGGTGGCGTGGGCGAGCAAGATGGGCAAAACGCCGATCGTGGTTAACGACTGCCCGGGCTTCTTCGTTAACCGCGTGCTGTTCCCGTACTTCGCCGGTTTCAGCCAGCTGCTGCGCGACGGCGCAGACTTCCGCAAAATCGACAAGGTGATGGAAAAACAGTTCGGCTGGCCGATGGGCCCGGCGTATCTGCTGGACGTTGTCGGCATCGACACTGCCCATCACGCGCAGGCGGTGATGGCGGCGGGCTTCCCGCAGCGCATGCAGAAAGACTATCGCGACGCCATTGACGCCCTGTTCGACGCCAACCGCTTTGGTCAGAAAAACGGTCTGGGCTTCTGGCGCTATAAAGAAGACAGCAAAGGCAAACCAAAAAAAGAAGAAGATCCGGCGGTGGATGGCCTGCTGGCCGACGTCAGTCAGCCGAAACGCGACTTCACTGACGATGAGATCATCGCCCGGATGATGATCCCGATGATCAACGAAGTGGTGCGCTGCCTCGAAGAAGGCATTATCGCCAGCCCGGCAGAAGCGGATATGGCGCTGGTGTACGGCCTCGGCTTCCCTCCGTTCCACGGCGGCGCGTTCCGCTGGCTGGATACGCTCGGCAGCGCCCGCTATCTCGATATGGCTCAGCAGTATCAGCACCTCGGCCCGCTTTATGAGGTGCCGGAAGGTCTGCGTAACAAAGCGCGCCATAACGAACCCTACTATCCAGCAGTTGAGCCAGCCCATCCGGTTGGCGCACTGAAAACGGCTTAAGGAGTCACAATGGAAAAGGTTGTCATTGTTGATGCGATTCGCACCCCGATGGGCCGTTCAAAAGGCGGTGCGTTCCGTAACGTGCGCGCGGAAGACCTCTCCGCGCACCTGATGCGTAGCCTGCTGGCGCGTAACCCGGCGCTGGACCCAGCAGCGCTGGACGATATTTACTGGGGCTGCGTCCAGCAGACGCTGGAGCAGGGCTTCAACATCGCCCGTAACGCGTCCCTGCTGGCGGAGATCCCGCATTCGGTTCCGGCCGTCACCGTCAACCGTCTTTGCGGTTCGTCGATGCAGGCGCTGCACGACGCGGCGCGGATGATCATGACCGGCGATGCGCAGGCCTGTCTGGTGGGCGGCGTGGAGCACATGGGCCACGTGCCGATGAGCCACGGGGTCGATTTCCATCCAGGCATGAGCCGCAACGTGGCGAAAGCCGCCGGTATGATGGGCCTGACCGCCGAGATGCTCTCCCGTCTGCACGGCATCAGCCGTGAGATGCAGGATGCGTTTGCCGCACGCTCGCATGCCCGCGCCTGGGCCGCCACGCAGTCTGGTGCCTTTAAGAATGAGATCATCCCAACCGGCGGTCACGACGCAGACGGCGTACTGAAGCAGTTCAGCTACGACGAAGTTATCCGCCCGGAAACCACGGTCGAAGCGCTTTCTACCCTGCGTCCGGCGTTTGATCCGGTCACCGGCACGGTAACGGCGGGCACCTCGTCTGCCCTGTCCGACGGTGCCGCCGCGATGCTGGTGATGAGCGAAAGCCGCGCCCGCGAATTAGGCCTGACGCCACGCGCCCGCGTGCGTTCGATGGCGGTCGTGGGCTGCGATCCTTCCATCATGGGCTACGGCCCGGTTCCGGCATCAAAACTGGCGCTGAAAAAAGCGGGGCTGAGCGCAAGTGATATTGACCTGTTCGAGATGAACGAAGCGTTCGCCGCGCAGATCCTGCCGTGCATTAAAGATCTGGGGCTGATGGATCAGATCGACGAGAAGATTAACCTCAACGGCGGCGCGATCGCCCTCGGACACCCGCTGGGCTGCTCCGGGGCACGTATCAGTACCACGCTGATTAACCTGATGGAACGCAAAGATGCCCAGTTTGGTCTGGCAACGATGTGTATCGGGTTGGGTCAGGGGATCGCGACGGTGTTTGAGAGGGTGTAAATAAGGAAAAGTATCTCAAAGTAACGTAGGCCCGATAAGCATCGCGCCATCGGGCTTTTGCCGGGAGGCGCTACGCTTTCCCGGCCTACGGAGAGAAAAAGTTTAGTTGCCGTTCTTCCCGCCTGTCAGGGGCGGGTTTTTTACGTTATTGCAGCAGCGAAATATCCGCCACGCGCAGGAACAGCTCACGCAGTTTCTCAAGCATCGAGAGACGGTTAATCCGCAGCTCTTTATCTTCCACGTTCACCATTACCTTCTCGAAGAAGGCGTCGATGACGTCACGCAGCTCCGCCAGCTCCACCAGCGCTTCCTGGTAGCGACCTTCCGCGAAGTACGGCTCCAGCTTGTCGCGCAGCACCACCACCTGCATCGCCAGAGAAATCTCTTCCGGCTCTTTCAGGGTTGCAGCGTTGACGCGCTCGTTCAGCGTCTCGTCGGATTTCGCGAGGATGTTGGATACGCGCTTGTTGGCCGCGGCCAGCGCAGACGCCGCTTCCAGCGTACGGAAGTGGGATACCGCTTTCATACGCGCATCGAAATCTGCCGGACGGGTCGGACGACGCGCCAGCACCGCCTGAATGGTATCAACGGAGTAACCTTCGTCCTGATACCATGCGCGGAAACGACCGAGCATAAAGTCGATAACATCATCCACAACCTTCGCGTTGGTCAGCTTATCGCCGTACAGACGTACCGCTTCTTCGGTCAGCGTTTGCAGATCGAGGTTGAGGTTCTTCTCTACGATGATTCGCAGCACGCCCAGCGCAGCGCGACGCAGCGCAAACGGGTCTTTATCGCCTTTCGGATGCTGACCGATACCGAAGATACCCGCCAGGGTGTCCATCTTATCGGCAATCGCCACAGCGCAGGCAACCGGGTTAGACGGCAGATCGTCACCGGCAAAGCGCGGCTGATACTGCTCGTTCAGGGCTACCGCCACGTCTTCCGCTTCGCCATCGTGACGCGCGTAGTGCATGCCCATCACGCCCTGGGTGTCGGTAAATTCGAACACCATGTTGGTCATCAGGTCGCACTTGGAGAGCAGGCCCGCGCGGGTAGCGTGGTTAACGTCGGCGCCAATTTCACGGGCAATCCAGCCGGACAGCTCCGCGATACGGTCGGTCTTGTCGCGCAGCGTACCCAGCTGCTGCTGGAACAGCACGGTTTGCAGACGCGGCAGGTTGTCTTCCAGACGTTTTTTACGGTCGGTATTGAAGAAGAACTCGGCATCCGCCAGACGCGGACGCACCACTTTCTCGTTACCGGAGATAATCTGGCTCGGATCTTTCGATTCGATGTTCGCCACGAAGATGAAGTTTGGCAGCAGCTTGCCGTCGTTGGCGTAAACCGGGAAGTACTTCTGGTCACCCTTCATGGTGTAAACAAGCGCTTCTGCCGGAACGGCCAGGAATTTCTCTTCGAATTTCGCGGTCAGTACAACCGGCCATTCGACCAGCGAGGTCACCTCTTCCAGCAGGCTGTCGCTCAGGTCAGCGTTTCCGCCAATTTTGCGCGCCGCGTCTTCTGCGTCCGCTTTGATTTTGGCTTTACGCTGTTCGTAGTCAGCAATGACCTTGCCGCGCTCCAGCAGGATCTGCGGGTACTGGTCAGCATTGTCGATGGTGAACTCCGGCTCGCCCATAAAGCGATGGCCGCGGATCACGCGATCGGACGCCACGCCCAGAATGGTCGCCGGGATAACGGTATCGCCCAGCAGCAGGGTCACGGTGTGAACCGGACGCACAAAGTGTACGTCGGACGCGCCCCAGCGCATCAGCTTAGGAATCGGCAATTTTGCCAGCGAGGTCGCGATCATGTCAGGCAGCAGCGCTTCGGCGCTTTCGCCTTTCACATGGGCACGGTACAGCAGCCATTCACCTTTGTCGGTGGTCAGACGCTCGGCCTGATCAACGGTGATGCCGCAGCCGCGCGCCCAGCCTTCTGCCGCTTTGCTCGGCTTGCCTTCGGCGTCGAACGCCTGAGCAATGGCCGGGCCACGTTTTTCAACTTCGCGATCCGGCTGGGACGCCGCCAGGTTTGCCACTTTCAGCGCCAGACGACGCGGCGCGGCAAACCACTCAATTTTACCGTGCGCCAGGCCAGCGTTATCCAGCTCAGCAGTGACGTTCGCAGCGAAAGATTCAGCCAGGCTGCGCAGGGCTTTTGGTGGCAGCTCTTCAGTGCCGATTTCCACCAGGAAAGTTTTCTCAGACATGGCCGCCTCTTATTTGTTTCGGTTGCACATCGGGAAGCCAAGGGCTTCACGGGACGCGTAGTAAGCTTCTGCAACGGCTTTGGTCAGGGTACGAATACGCAGAATGTAGCGCTGACGTTCAGTCACGGAGATCGCTTTGCGGGCATCCAGCAGGTTGAAGCTGTGGGCAGCCTTCAGAATACGCTCGTAGGCAGGCAGCGGCAGCGGAGTCTCCAGCGCCAGCAGCTGCTGGGCTTCTTTCTCGTACTGCTCGAAGCAGGTGAACAGGAAGTCCACGTCCGCGTATTCGAAGTTATAGGTGGATTGCTCCACTTCGTTCTGATGGAACACGTCGCCGTAGGTGGTTTTACCCAGCGGGCCGTCGCTCCAGACCAGGTCGTAAACGCTGTCTACGCCCTGAATGTACATGGCCAGACGTTCCAGACCATAGGTGATTTCGCCGGTAATCGGTTTACATTCCAGACCGCCAACCTGCTGGAAGTAGGTGAACTGGGTCACTTCCATGCCGTTCAGCCACACTTCCCAACCCAGCCCCCAGGCACCCAGCGTTGGGTTTTCCCAGTTATCTTCCACGAAACGAATGTCGTGAATGGTTGGATCCATACCCAGCTCTTTCAGTGACCCGAGGTACAGTTCCTGAATGTTGTCGGGTGATGGCTTAATCACCACCTGGAACTGATAGTAGTGCTGCAAACGGTTAGGGTTTTCGCCGTAACGGCCATCGGTCGGACGACGGGATGGCTGCACATAGGCGGTCGCCATTGGCTCTGGCCCTAACGCGCGCAGGCTGGTCATCGGGTGCGAGGTGCCTGCGCCAACTTCCATGTCCAAAGGTTGAACAATGGTGCAGCCCTGACGAGCCCAGTAATCCTGTAAGGTCAGGATCAGGCCCTGGAAGGTCTTGGTATCAAACTTTTGCATAGTATTTCGTGCTGGATACGTGTGGTTTTAAATGGAAGGGATCAGTATACCCGCTGGCTGCAAGATATACAGTACGAAACGGGGTTGTTTAGGGAAAATTGGGGAATAAGCCCTACAGCCAGAACCTGCGAAGGCTCTGGTTGCTGCTTATACGAGCAATTTAACGCATTGAGAGATGTAAAAACTGACCGTCTGCATCAAAAGAGCAGACAAAGCCCTCTTTACGCGCCGTATAGCCTTTCAGTTCATAGCTGCCCTGAAAGCGCTCGAAGCCGTTTATATGAATTTTCTGTGCTTCGGAATTATAGCGGTGAGCCGCCTGATCCCTGCACAGCTGTTCCATATTCAGGGAACGCTCCGGGCTCATTTTCCCCTGCTGCGCTTTTTGGACAGGTATCTCCTCAGAAGCACTGCATCCTGTTAATAAGAGCAGCAGAAAGAGTGACACCCCACGCTTCATCATCATTTTTATTACCGCCCTGGTCAGTGGCTGTTATTTTTAGTAGCAACACGTTTATGGATTAATGTCCGTCATTCTGCGAATCTCACCAGCGCCCTACAAGCTAGCCGGGCTAAACTCAGAATTTTCCAAGGGAAAAGTTTTACACAATCGCAGTCACACTTTTTTTATCAGGAATACAGAGGAACTGATGCAGTCAAAAATTAACTGGATTGATAACCTGCGGGGAATAGCCTGTCTGATGGTGGTGATGATCCACACAACGACCTGGTATGTCACGAACGCGCACAGTATCAGCCCTGTTAACTGGGATGTCGCCAATATTCTGAACTCGGCCTCCCGCGTGAGTGTCCCGCTGTTCTTTATGATTTCCGGTTTTCTCTTTTTTGGCGAGCGTAGCGCACAGCCGAGACATTTCATCCGTATTGTCTCCTGTCTGCTGTTTTACAGCGCCATTTCGCTGCTCTATATCATCCTGTTCACTTCAATTAACGCTGAACGTTCCCTGCTCAACTTGTTGCAAAAACCGGTGTTCTATCATCTGTGGTTTTTCTTCGCGATAATGGTTATCTATCTGGTGTCACCGTTAATTCAGGTAAAAAACGTCAGCGGTAAAATGCTGCTGGCGCTGATGGTGGTCATCGGGATCGTGGCCAACCCGAACACCGTCTCACAGAAAATTGATGGCTTTGAATGGTTGCCCGTTAACCTTTATATCACCGGGGATACGTTTTATTACGTGCTGTACGGCATGCTGGGGCGCGCCATTGGCATGATGGAGACGCAAAAGCGAGGAATGAACTGGCTTTGCGCAGCCGCGTTTCTCGTCGGTGTGTTTATTATCTCTCGCGGGACGCTGCATGAGCTGCAATGGCGCGGCAACTTTGCCGATACCTGGTATCTCTACTGCGGCCCGATGGTCTTTATCTGCGCGATCTCTCTGCTGACGCTGGTTAAAAACACCCTGAATGCCCGCCCGCTTCCGGTGCTGGGGTTTATCTCTCGCCACTCGCTGGGCATTTACGGTTTTCACGCGCTGGTGATCCACGCCCTGCGCACCCGCGGCGTTGAGCTTAAAAGCTGGCCGGTGCTGGATATTGTCTGGATATTTACCGTTACGCTGGTTGTCAGCCTGCTGCTGTCAATGTTGCTGCAAAGAATCGATACGCGCCGGTTTGTGAGCTAGCCCGGTTGAAGGCTGGCAGGCCGGGTAAGCGTTAGCGCCACCCGGCTCCTGTTTATGACATTAGCGGCAAAAGCTGCTGATAAATTTTGCGGAACACGTCTCGTCTTTCAGCATAGCGAGCATGATTTTTCGCATCAGGACGATGCTGCCGTTCAAGCGGCAGCTGGGGCAAAAGCTGGTGCAGTGGTTTATCCGGGTTCAGCGCAATTTGCGCCAGCCGTGCCGCACCGAGCGCCGGGCCGACATCGCCTCCCGTACGATAGTCCAGCTGCAACCCGCTGATATCGGAAAGCATTTGCCGCCAGTAGCTGCTTCGCGCACCGCCGCCAATTAACGTAATGCTGGATGGCGTCAGTCCACAGTCATGCACGACATCCATTCCGTCCGCCAGAGCATAGCCAACGCCTTCAAGCACCGCGCGCGCCAGCTCTGCCGGGCCGTGCTGATGGGTAAGACCGAAGAACACCCCTTTCGCTTCCGGGTTGTTATGCGGCGTCCGCTCGCCGGAAAGGTACGGTAAAAACCAGACCGCACCGGCATTATCATCTGCCTGCTGTGCCGCTGTGATAAGCGCCGGGACGTCCGCCATTCCGGTTAGCTTTGCCGCCCAGTCGAGGCAGGAAGCCGCGCTCAGCATCACCGACATCAAATGCCATTTACCCGGCAACGCGTGGCAGAAGCTGTGTACGGCGCTTTCAGGGTTACTACGATACCCGTCACTGACGGCAAAATAGACGCCGGAAGTGCCGAGCGAGAGCATAGCCTGTCCTGCCTCGACCATCCCCACGCCGACCGCCCCCGCCGCATTATCGCCGCCGCCGGCGACGACAGGTACGGCTGGCATGTTCCAGCGTTCAGCAACAGAAGGCTGCAAAGCCCCCGTGATTTCACTGCCTTCAAACAGCGCAGGCATATGGTCGCGCGTCAGCTGGCAGGCATCCAGCATCGCCTCGCTCCAGTCCCGTTTCGCCACGTCGAGCCACATCGTGCCCGCGGCGTCAGACATGTCGCTGGCAAAATCCCCCGTCATGCGAAAACGCAGGTAGTCTTTCGGCAACAGAACCTTCGCCACCTGGCGAAAAATCTCAGGCTCATGGCGCTGCACCCACAGGAGTTTTGGCGCGGTAAAACCGGGCATCATCAGGTTGCCCGTAATTTCGCGGGACGCAGGCACACGCTCCTCAAGGATCGCGCACTCTTCCGCACAGCGGCCATCGTTCCAGAGAATAGCCGGGCGCAGAACGCGATGCTGACTATCCAGCAACGTTGCGCCATGCATTTGCCCGGCAATGCCCAGCGCCTTCACGCCGCGCAGGCTGTGCTGCTCGCCTAAGGCTTTCATCGCGCGGTCCGTCGCCTGCCACCACTGCTCCGGATCTTGTTCCGACCAAAGCGGATGCGGGCGTGAAACCTGCAACTTTTCAGTCTGCGTGGCTAACACATCGCCCTGCTCGCTTAACAGGATGGCTTTCACCCCCGACGTGCCAAGATCGATCCCGATATACATGTGGTGACTCCTTTGACAGAAATGCCCGGTGGCGCTGCGCTTACCGGGCATGGATGCTGTTATTTATCGAACAGGTAGTGATTAACCAGGTTTTCCAGCAACTCCTGATGGCCGCTCTGATGCTGCGGCGCAAGCTGATGCTGTTCAGCGTACTTCGCGATCTCCGCAAGCGATAACTGACCTTTCAAAATTTGCTGGCCCAGCTCACTGTTCCAGCCGCTGTAGCGCTTCGCGACGCGCTTATCCAGCTCACCGTCTTCAATCATACGGGCCGCCACCTTCAGCGCCAGCGCCATGGTGTCCATCGCGCCAATATGCCCGTAGAACAGATCGTATTTGTCAGTGCTCTGGCGACGCACTTTGGCGTCAAAGTTCAGGCCGCCGGTGGTGAAACCGCCCGCTTTGATAATTTCGTACATCACCAGCGCGTTCTCTTCCACGCTGTTCGGGAACTGGTCGGTATCCCAGCCCAGTTGCGGATCGCCGCGGTTCGCATCCACCGATCCGAAGATGCCCAGCGCAATCGCAGAGGCGATTTCGTGATGGAACGAGTGGCCCGCCAGGGTAGCGTGGTTAGCCTCAATATTCACTTTGATCTCTTTTTCCAGACCAAACTGCTTCAGGAAGCCATACACGGTGGCGACATCGTAGTCGTACTGATGTTTGGTTGGCTCCTGTGGTTTCGGCTCAATCAGCAGCGTGCCGCGGAAACCGATTTTGTGTTTGTGGTCCACCACCATCTGCATAAAGCGACCAATCTGCTCACGCTCCTGGCGCAGGTCGGTATTCAGCAGCGTTTCATAGCCTTCACGACCGCCCCAGAGTACATAGTTCTCACCGCCCAGCTGATGCGTGGCGTTCATCGCAGTCACAACCTGGGTGGCCGCCCAGCTGAAGACTTCCGGGTCCGGGTTGGTTGCCGCGCCCGCGCCATAGCGAGGGTTGGTAAAGCAGTTAGCCGTACCCCAGAGCAGCTTGACGCCGCTTTGCTGCTGTTTTTCAGCCAGTACGTCGACCATCTGCGCGAAATTGTTCAGATACTCTTTCAGCGATGCCCCTTCCGGCGACACGTCCACATCGTGGAAACAGTAGTACGGCACGTTCAGCTTATGGAAGAACTCGAACGCGACGTCGGCTTTACGCTTCGCCAGCTCAATGGCCTCGCCCGGCTGTTGCCATGGTCGGTCAAAAGAGCCCACGCCGAACATATCAGCACCGTTCCAGCAGAAGGTGTGCCAGTAGCAGGCGGCAAAGCGCAAGTGATCTTCCATGCGCTTACCCAGCACCAGCTCATCCGGGTTGTAGTGACGAAATGCTAAAGGATTGGTCGTTTTCGTGCCTTCGAAACGAACGCGATCGAGTTGGTCGAAATAAGCTTGCATATTGAGCTCCATAATCAGGGTATGCGGCGTGGTCTTGCTTCTGGAGTAATAGTGAATAGACATTGGAGGTTGCTCAATTACGTTATTTCACACTGCTATTGAGAGAATGCGCAATTGTGCGCTGGCTCGCAAAATAATGTGCAGACAAACTATTTTTCGGCGCGCATTCCAGAATCAAATGTAATTAATAGGTTACGCTTTTTAAAATCCGATCGCGGTCATAAATTCAGAAATAAACCAAATATCGTAATGAGAAGATAAAAATCTGTAATTGCCAGCAGGCCTTTCCACGTTAAAAATTTGCTGCGTCTCAGCAGTGAACGTTTCTTTTATCTCAGCTACACATACCCCTACAAAAAGGCCTAATAATTATGAAGATAAAGAACCTGACCCTAACGCTCTGCACTACTCTCCTGCTTGCAAGCTTTGCCGGCCACGCCAAAGAGGTCAAAATCGGCATGGCGATTGATGACTTACGCCTGGAGCGCTGGCAAAAAGATCGCGATATCTTTGTTAAAAAAGCGGAATCTCTCGGCGCGGAGGTGTTCGTTCAGTCCGCTAACGGCAACGAAGAGACGCAAATGTCGCAAATCGAGAATATGATCAACCGTGGCGTCGATGTGCTGGTCATTATCCCGTATAACGGCCAGGTATTAAGCAACGTGGTGAAAGAAGCGAAACAGGAAGGGATAAAAGTCCTGGCTTATGACCGCATGATTAATAATGCCGACATTGATTATTATATTTCGTTCGACAATGAAAAGGTGGGCGAATTACAGGCTAAAAGCCTGGTCGCAAAAGTGCCTCAGGGGAATTATTTCCTGATGGGCGGCTCGCCCGTGGATAACAACGCCAAACTGTTCCGCCAGGGGCAAATGAAAGTGCTGAAGCCGTATATCGACGAGGGCAAAATTAAAGTCGTCGGCGACCAGTGGGCTGACGGCTGGTTACCGGAAAACGCGCTGAAAATTATGGAAAACGCGTTGACCGCAAATAACAACAAAATCGATGCGGTGGTGGCCTCTAACGATGCCACTGCGGGTGGCGCCATTCAGGCGCTGAGCGCGCAGGGGCTGGCCGGGAAAGTCGCTATTTCCGGACAGGACGCCGACCTTGCGGGTGTAAAACGCATCATCGCGGGTACCCAGACCATGACGGTGTATAAGCCCATTACCGAGCTTGCCAATACGGCCGCCGAAATTGCCGTTGAGCTGGGCAATGGTCAGCAACCTAAAGCAGACGCGACGTTAAATAACGGCCTGAAAGACGTACCTGCTCGCCTGCTTACCCCTATCGAAGTCAACAAAGAGAATATTGACGCCACCGTGGTGAAAGACGGTTTCCATAAGAAGAGTGAACTGTAATCCAGCGCAGCCCCTGCCCGGCAGGGGCGCATTGACCTGCCCTGTTCATCTGTCGGGCTATGTGGAGCAGTTATGTCTTATTTACTTGAAATGAAAAGCATCACCAAAGCCTTCGGGGCGGTGAAAGCAGTCGACAACGTAAGCCTGCGGCTGAATCCCGGCGAAGTGATGTCGCTGTGCGGCGAAAATGGCTCGGGAAAATCCACGCTGATGAAAGTGTTGTGCGGGATCTATCCGCACGGCAGCTACGAGGGCGAAATCGTCTTTGCCGGCGAGGTGCTCCAGGCCACGCACATTCGCGATACCGAACGTAAAGGCATCGCTATCATTCACCAGGAGCTGGCGCTGGTGAAGCACCTTACCGTGCTGGAAAATATCTTTCTCGGCGCCGAACTCTCACGCCATGGCGTACTGGATTACGACACCATGACGCTGCGCTGCGAAAAACTGCTGGCCCAGGTGAGCCTGGCTATCTCACCGGATACGCGCGTGGGCGACTTAGGTTTAGGCCAGCAGCAGCTGGTGGAGATCGCCAAGGCGCTGAACAAACAGGTGCGCCTGCTGATCCTCGACGAACCAACCGCCTCACTCACCGAACAGGAAACCGCCGTACTGCTCAATATCATCCGCGACCTGCAAAACCACGGCATCGCCTGCATCTATATTTCGCACAAGCTCAATGAGGTGAAAGCCATTTCCGACACCATCTGCGTCATCCGCGACGGGCAGCACATCGGCACGCGTGAAGCAGAAGGCATGAGCGAAGATGACATCATCACCATGATGGTGGGTCGCGAACTCACCGCGCTGTATCCCAACGAACCGCACACCATCGGCGAAGAGCTTCTGCGCGTGGAAAACCTGACAGCGTGGCATCCCGTTAACCGCCATATCAAGCGCGTGGATAACCTCTCCTTCTCGCTGCACCGCGGCGAAATTCTCGGCATTGCGGGTTTAGTGGGTGCGGGAAGAACCGAGGCCGTGCAGTGTCTCTTTGGCGTCTGGCCGGGGCGCTGGGAAGGCAAAATTTATATCGACGGTCAGCCGGTAAAAATCGACAACTGCCAGCAGGCTATTGCTAAAGGCATTGCCATGGTGCCAGAAGACCGCAAAAAAGACGGCATCGTGCCGGTAATGGCGGTGGGAAAAAATATCACGCTGGCGGCGCTCAGCCAGTTTTCCGGTGCGCTGAGCAGCCTGGATGATGCCGCAGAACAGCAGTGTATTCTCCAGTCGCTTGCCCGGCTTAAGGTGAAAACCTCCTCGCCGGAGCTGGCGATAGGACGCCTGAGCGGCGGCAACCAGCAGAAAGCGATTCTGGCGCGCTGCCTGCTGCTTAATCCGCGCATTTTAATTCTGGACGAACCCACCCGCGGGATCGATATCGGCGCGAAATATGAAATCTACAAGCTGATCAACCAGCTTGTGCAGCAAGGGATTGCCGTCATTGTTATCTCGTCCGAATTGCCTGAAGTGCTGGGGCTGAGCGACCGCGTGCTGGTCATGCATGAAGGGAAACTCAAAGCCAACCTGAACAACCAGAACCTGACGCAAGAGCAGGTGATGGAAGCTGCCTTAAGGAGCGAACGCCATGTCGAAAAGCAACCCGTCTGATATCAAAGTCGCTGTTCCGACGCCCGGTGCGTTCGCAGGACTTAAATCGCTGAATCTGCAAGTTTTTGTAATGATTGCCGCCATTATCGTCATCATGTTGTTCTTTACCTGGATGACCGATGGCTCCTATTTGAGCGCACGTAACGTCTCTAACCTGCTGCGTCAGACCGCCATCACCGGGATCCTGGCGGTGGGGATGGTCTTTGTGATTATCTCAGCGGAAATTGACCTGTCGGTAGGGTCGATGATGGGTCTGCTCGGCGGCGTGGCGGCAATTTTTGACGTCTGGCTCGGCTGGCCGCTGCCGCTGACGATTGCGGTTACGCTGGTACTGGGTTTGCTGCTGGGGGCGTGGAATGGCTGGTGGGTGGCCTACCGTAAAGTCCCGTCGTTTATCGTCACCTTAGCGGGGATGCTGGCCTTCCGCGGCATTCTGATTGGGATCACCAACGGCACCACCGTCTCCCCGACCAGCGCCTCAATGTCCCAGATTGGCCAAAGCTACCTCTCTGATGGCGTCGGTTTTACGATCGGCGTGGTTGGGCTGATGGCGTTTGTCGCGTGGCAATGGCGAGGACGCATGCGTCGCCAGGCGCTGGGGCTGGCCTCGCCTGCTTCAACCTCGGTTGTCGGCCGTCAGGCGCTTACTGCGGTGATTGTGCTGGGCGCCATCTGGCTGTTAAACGATTATCGCGGCGTCCCAACGCCCGTTCTGCTGCTGGCGCTGTTGCTGTTAGGTGGAATGTTTATGGCCACACGTACCGCATTCGGTCGCCGTATTTATGCCATCGGCGGCAATCTGGAAGCCGCGCGTTTATCCGGCATTAACGTAGAGCGCACCAAACTCGCCGTCTTTGCCATCAACGGCCTGATGGTGGCCATCGCGGGGCTGATCCTCAGTTCGCGACTGGGGGCGGGCTCCCCCTCTGCCGGTAATATTGCCGAGCTGGACGCCATCGCCGCCTGCGTGATTGGCGGGACCAGCCTCGCCGGGGGTATTGGCAGCGTGGCGGGTGCGGTGATGGGCGCATTTATTATGGCTTCGCTGGATAACGGGATGAGTATGATGGACGTGCCGACGTTTTGGCAGTATATCGTCAAGGGTGCCATTCTTTTGCTGGCAGTCTGGATGGACTCTGCCACCAAGCGGCGCGCCTGATAACAGTATCGTGACTAATTTGGGAAATGAGCCATGTTTGAAAAGCGTCACCGCATTACGTTGTTATTCAATGCCAACAAAGCCTATGACCGGCAGGTGGTTGAGGGGGTTGGCGAATATTTGCAGGCGTCGCAATCCGAATGGGATATTTTCATCGAAGAAGATTTCCGTACCCGTCTGGAGAACATCAAAGACTGGCTGGGAGACGGGGTCATCGCTGACTTTGACGACCCCGTGATTGAACAGTTGCTGAGTGGCGTCGACGTGCCTATCGTGGGCGTTGGCGGCTCTTACCATACACCGGAACATTACCCCCCCGTTCACTACATCGCCACGGATAACCATGCTCTGGTCGAGACCGCCTTCCTCCATTTAAAGGAGAAAGGCGTACATCGTTTTGCGTTTTACGGATTGCCCGCCACCAGCGGAAAGCGCTGGGCGATGGAGCGTGAATATGCCTTCTGCCAGCTGGTTGCCCAGGAGAAGTATCGCGGCGTCGTTTATCAGGGGCTGGAAACCGCGCCAGAAAACTGGCAGCACGCACAAAATCGCCTGGCTGACTGGCTGCAAACGCTGCCGCCTCAGACAGGGATTATCGCCGTGACGGACGCCCGCGCCCGCCACGTATTACAGGTGTGCGAACATCTGCATATTCCGGTGCCTGAAAAGCTGTGCGTGATTGGTATTGATAACGAAGAGCTTACGCGCTATCTGTCGCGCGTGGCGCTCTCATCCGTGGCTCAGGGTACCCGTCAGATGGGCTATCAGGCCGCGAAGCTGCTGCACAGACTGTTAGACAACGAATCCCTGCCGCTCCAGCGTCTGCTGGTTCCGCCCGTTCGCGTGGTCGAGCGTCGCTCAACTGACTACCGCTCCTTAAACGATCCGGCCGTGATTCAGGCGATGCACTACATTCGCAATCATGCCTGCAAAGGGATTAAGGTCGATCAGGTGCTGGATTCTGTCGGGATTTCACGTTCGAATCTGGAGAAGCGGTTCAAAGAGGAAGTCGGTGAGACGATACACGCCGTGATCCATGCGGAAAAGCTGGAGAAAGCGCGCAGTCTGCTGATCTCCACCTCGCTGTCGATCAACGAGATTTCACAGATGTGCGGCTACCCGTCGCTTCAGTATTTCTATTCGGTGTTCAGAAAAGAGTATGACACCACGCCGAAGGAGTACCGGGAACGGTACAGTGAAGTCCTGCTCTAGAAAAGAGAACGCCTTCCAGTGGAAGGCGTTTTTCATTACATATGCGCGGCAATCAGACGCTGGTTATCCTGGTACATGGAGAACAGGTAATTGTTATAACGCTGTCCCTGAGTGGAATAACCTTTCAGCTTGTGGATCATCGCCGTAGCCGTTACTTCCTGATCCGCCTTACGCAGCTGAGCGCGTGACTTACGGAACGAGGAGTAGGCCGGGTGGGTATTCAGGTTCACCACATAGGCATTCACGGAATCTTTCACCGATTCAAACTGTGAATAGCCCTTCACCTTGCCGGGTGCATTAGTACAACGACCTTTTGTGCATTTCATGCCAAACAGATTGTTGTTGTTGCGTGCCAGCTTCGAGGTGCCCCAACCGCTTTCGGCGGCGGCCATTGTCGCGACCATACTGCCTGGAATGATGTCCACACGCTCTAACAGTGAGTTCCACGGCACGCGACGCGTGTTCCCGCTCCACTTCACTTTATAGCGTTTGGCGATGTCTTTCAGGCGAGTGCGCTCAGACGGCGACCAGCGGCTATCGTACTGTTTGGAGATCAGCCAGTTACGATCCGCAGTAATCGCGGCATTTTGACTTTTAATGTAAGGCATTACCGTCCGGAGAAACGCTTTTTTCCTTGGTGTTCCGGAAGGGTATTTTCGCAAATCAGGAAGTGAACTACTCTTTGCACTATTGCGAGAATACTCTTGTTTACTGCTAACCTTACTGCTTGTCGTCTTTATTACGTGGGCTTTCTTACTCGTTGTATCCGTGTGCGTCTTTGCAAGCACCTCACCAGAAAATGCCATGGTGAGTAACATGAGTATCGCGGCCCCATATCGTCGAATGGGAGTCGATATCATTAGGTCTCCTGGTCGGATATAAACATTCCAACACCTTATTTTCTTCAAAAATTTGAGAGCGGAATCTCAAATCATACCAAAAATAGTCCTCAAGAGCACGTATACAAATAGTCCAATTCCGAAACTATGTCATCCGGAACATGCTCATTAAAACAGCAACACTGGAAAAATGTGCGCGATATCGCAGACAACTGCCTAATTTTGCGCGGGATCACTCATCCCTTCGCGTCCTCCTGGCAGAAAGCCGCAGAGGAGGAGTTTTTCCCCTGAGCCGAGTGGCACACTGGTCAAAAATGCCGCGACAGGAAAATGGAATGAAACGCACTGCATTAGCTGTTCTGATGTTACCCGCATTCGCGCATGCCGACTGGTCATCGCCGGGATTTAACGCGTTTAGCGCTGAAGGTACCGGCGTCTTTACCAGCCAGGCAACGCTTGCGAAGGGTACCCGCCCGCTGACGTTGAGTCTTGACAACGCGTGCTGGCAGCCGACAGGTGCCATTAAGCTTAACGAGATGCTGTCGCTCAAACCCTGCGAAGGCACTCCACCGCAGTGGCGGTTATTCCGTGACGGCGTTTACCAGATGCGTATTGATACGCGCTCTGGAACGCCGACGCTGATGTTGACGGTGCAAAGTGCGGCGCCACAACCTGTCGCAAACGTCACCCGCCAGTGCCCGAAGTGGGACGGCAAACCGCTGACAATCGACGTCGTTAACACCTTCCCGGAAGGCACGGTGGTGCGTGATTTTTACAGCAAACAGACCGCGACCGTTCAAAATGGCAAAGTGACTCTTCAGCCAGCCGCCAACAGCAATGGCCTGCTGCTGCTTGAGCGCGCCGAGACGGACAAACCCGCGCCGTTCAGCTGGCAAAACGCCACCGTCTATTTCGTGCTGACCGATCGCTTCGTGAATGGCGACCCCACCAACGACAACAGCTATGGCCGTCATAAAGACGGTATGCAGGAGATTGGTACTTTCCACGGCGGCGATCTGAAAGGGCTTACCAGCAAACTGGATTACCTTCAGCAACTGGGCGTGAATGCGCTCTGGATAAGCTCACCGCTGGAGCAGATCCACGGCTGGGTTGGCGGCGGCACCAAAGGGGATTTCCCCCACTACGCCTATCACGGCTATTACACCCAGGACTGGACGAAACTCGACGCCAACATGGGCAACGAAGAGGATTTACGCCAGCTCGTCGACGACGCGCACAGGCGCGGTATCCGTGTCCTGTTTGACATTGTCATGAACCACGCGGGTTATGCGACGCTTGCAGATATGCAGGAGTATCAGTTTGGCGCGCTCTATTTGCAGGGCGATGAGCTGAAAAAAACCCTCGGCGAGCGCTGGACTGACTGGAAGCCAGGCGCGGGTCAAAGCTGGCACAGCTTCAACGATTACATCAACTTCAGTGACAAAGCCGCATGGGAAAAATGGTGGGGTAAAAAATGGATCCGTACCGATATCGGTGATTATGACAACCCGGGCTTTGACGATCTGACCATGTCGCTGGCCTTCCTGCCGGATCTGAAAACGGAATCCAAGATCCCGTCAGGTTTGCCGAACTTTTATCAACACAAGCCCGACACCCACGCGAAAGTGATGACGAATTTCACGCCGCGAGATTACCTGACCCACTGGCTCAGCCAGTGGGTACGTGACTACGGCATCGACGGCTTCCGGGTCGATACCGCTAAGCACGTTGAGCCTGAAGCCTGGCAGCAACTGAAAAACCAGGCAAGCCAGGCGCTGGCCGCGTGGAAAGCCGCCAACCCGGACAAAAAACTCGACAATGCGCCATTCTGGATGACCGGTGAATCCTGGGGCCACGGCGTGATGCAGAGCGATTATTACCGCCACGGCTTCGATGCGATGATCAACTTTGACTATCAGGAGCAGGCGGCGAAAGCGGTGGACTGCCTGGCCGATATGGATTTGACCTGGCAGCAAATGGCAGAAAAGCTGCAAAGTTTTAATGTGCTGAGCTATCTCTCCTCCCATGATACGCGTCTGTTCCGTGAAGGGGGCCAGCGCGCCGCTGAGTTACTGCTGCTGGCGCCGGGAAGCGTGCAGATCTATTACGGCGATGAATCAGAGCGTCCATTCGGCCCGACGGGCTCCGATCCGCTACAGGGAACCCGTTCGGATATGAACTGGCAGGACGTCACGGGTAAACAGGCGTTAACTGTCGCCCACTGGCAGCTTCTGGGGCAGTTCCGCGCCCGTCATCCGGCGGTGGGTGAAGGCAAGCAAACCACGCTGTCACTGAAAGAAGGCTACGGCTTTGTGCGCGAGCACAAGGGCGATAAGGTGATGGTGGTGTGGGCGGGCAATCAATAGACCCCCTCACCCTAACCCTCTCCCCAGGGGGAGAGGGCCGGGGTGAGGGGCATTCACCAGAACAATTCACCACACAAATACAAACCCGCCACATAAAACAACAAATCCGACCACATCCGCCGATTTGCACCAACACGGTGCTGGCGTTATGGTTACTGCCTTTCATATTAAGCCCGACAGATCACCTGCTATGACGTTTTCACTATTCGGCGACAAATTTACCCGCCATTCAGGCATTACCCGCCTGATGGAGGACCTCAACGACGGGCTGCGCACCCCAGGCGCTATCATGCTTGGCGGCGGAAACCCGGCTCAAATTCCGGAGATGAACACCTACTTCCAGACACTGCTGGCAGAGATGCTGGAGAACGGTAAAGCAACCGATGCGCTATGTAATTACGACGGCCCTCAGGGTAAAACAGAACTACTGACGCTTCTGGCGGCAATGCTGCGGGAAGCGCTGGGTTGGGATATCGAACCACAGAATATTGCACTGACAAACGGCAGTCAGAGCGCGTTTTTCTACTTATTCAATTTGTTCGCCGGACGCCGCGCCGACGGCACCACGAAAAAAGTGCTGTTCCCGCTGGCACCGGAGTATATCGGCTATGCCGATGCCGGCCTCGAAGAAGACCTGTTTGTTTCCGCACGTCCGAATATCGAGTTGCTGCCAGAGGGCCAGTTCAAATATCACGTCGATTTTGAACATCTGCATATCGGTGAAGAGACGGGCATGATCTGCGTATCACGTCCCACCAACCCGACGGGCAACGTGATCACCGACGACGAGCTGATGAAGCTGGATGCGCTGGCGAATCAGCACGGCATCCCGCTGGTGATCGATAACGCCTATGGCGTACCGTTCCCGGGTATCATCTTCAGCGAAGCGCGTCCGCTGTGGAACCCGAATATCATCCTCTGCATGAGCCTCTCCAAGCTGGGCCTGCCGGGCAGCCGCTGCGGCATTATCATTGCTAACGAGAAAATCATCACCGCCATTACCAACATGAACGGCATTATCAGCCTTTCCCCTGGCGGCATCGGCCCGGCGATGATGTGCGAGATGATCAGGCGTAACGACCTGCTGCGCCTGTCGAATGAGGTGATTAAGCCGTTTTACTCTCAGCGCGTTCAGGAAACTATTGCCATCCTTCGCCGCTACTTACCGGAAGAACGCTGCCTGATCCATAAACCGGAAGGGGCAATTTTCCTGTGGCTGTGGTTTAAGGATCTGCCCATTACGACAGAGCTGCTTTATCAGCGTCTGAAAAAACGTGGCGTACTGATGGTGCCAGGGGATTACTTCTTCCCGGGGCTGGATAAGCCGTGGCCGCACACGCACCAGTGCATGCGCATGAACTACGTCCCGGACCCGGAAAAAATCGAAGCGGGTGTGAAAATTCTCGCCGAAGAGATTGAGAACGCCTGGCGCGAGGCCGGTTAATAAAACCTCAGGCCAGATTACGCAGCCGTTCCGCGCGTAATCTGGCGGGGTCTATGCAGCGCAGCGCGTGGGTGGGACAGGCTTCGACGCAGGCGGGACCGCCCTCGCGATGCGCGCACAAATCACATTTCAGCGCCTGAACGCGATCTTCCACAACCCGAACCTGCATTGCCCCGAACGGGCACGCCACCATACAGCTTTTGCAGCCGATACAGCGGGCCTGCTCAACGAGCCAGGCTCCCGCAGCGCGGTGAATGGCCCCCGTCGGGCAGACATTCGCGCAGGGCGCATCTTCACACTGGCGGCAACCCACGGCCGTGGTGAAGGTTGCCCCCTTAACCACGCGGATCCGTGACGTAAACGCTTCTGGCGTGGCGCTGCTTTGATGCGACATCATGCACGCCACCTCACAGGTGCGGCACCCGATACATTTTTCAGGATCCGCCAGGATAAATTGGTTCATCAGTTACGCCTCGCGCACGTTAAACCCCAGTTCTTTCGAGATAGCTTCCGCCGTGTCACGCAGCGGTTTTAGCAAGTTTTTCTCGCCCACCTGCTTCATGCGCGACGTCGACAGTGAAATGGAGATGGCATAGGGCACGCGCCCGTGAATATCAAAGACCGGCACGGCGATACATGACACACCCAGCTCGTTCTCTTCTTTGTCCATCGCCATGCTGTGATCGCGAATTTCCGCCAGCTCATCATACATCGCGCTCAGTTCGGTGATGGTGTT
Organism: Enterobacter cloacae complex sp. IR5403; assembly: GCF_049238705.1. Classification (NCBI taxonomy): domain Bacteria; kingdom Pseudomonadati; phylum Pseudomonadota; class Gammaproteobacteria; order Enterobacterales; family Enterobacteriaceae; genus Enterobacter; species Enterobacter cloacae complex sp. IR5403. The sequence continues at coordinate 26,267 of NZ_JBMKHP010000019.1, forward strand.
GCGGGTCAAAGGTTGGATCTGTTCCTGGTGGCTTTCCCAGTAGCTCGCCACGTAATCCTGATGACCAAACGCCATATAGATTTTGCCCATAGCAGAACAATAGAGCGGCATATGCTGGCCGATATATGCGCGCGTGCGCAGCATACCGGTTGTCGGCTCAAGCTTATAAATCAGGATCGCGTGATCATCTTCACGGCTGGAGAAGTTGACCGTTTCGCCGGTGGCAATGTTCAGCGCCTCGAGGTGCGGCGCCGCCACGTGAATAATATTGAGCGATGAAAGCGCCTTTTGCCCGACGGCGATAAATTTGGTGGTCAGACGATAACTCCCTGCCGCCGGCGCCGGCGTCACGTACCCGCACGACTGCAACCCCTGCAATAACCGGTGCACGGTGCTTTTATTCAGCCCCGCCAGTTCTGATAAATGCGCAAGCGGACACCCGTTCGGATAGTTACTGAGGATTTCAATCAGCATCAGGCCGCGAAACAAGCTCTGGCTACCTGCTGGCCTCTCTTTTTCTTGCGTCATTTCGCTCTCTTTTATGCTCATCAAATGGCTCCTGTTTATCGCGCCCTGATGGTAGCGCAAAGTGTGGTTTAGTTCACGATCTCAACAGAAAAAACACAACCATTTGATTTTAATCGATTTTGAAAAACGTGAATGTCGTTGATCTGACAAAATTTGATCGTTATATTTGAAATCAGATTTCGTATAGTGAAATTTAGCGATAAAAAAGCACTCGCACTTGCCCCTAAAAAAACAGGAGAACAGGGATGAAAGTGACCTTCGAAGAGTTGAAAGCGGCGTTCAATCGGGTTCTGCTCGATCGCGGTGTAAAAGCGGATACCGCTGACGCCTGCGCCGAGATGTTCGCCCGCACCACGGAGTCCGGCGTTTATTCACACGGCGTCAACCGCTTCCCGCGATTTATTCAGCAGCTTGACGCAGGCGACATCATCCCTGACGCCCAGCCGAAACGCGTAACGACATTAGGCGCCATCGAACAGTGGGATGCGCAGCGTTCCATCGGCAACCTGACGGCGAAGAAGATGATGGACCGTGCTACCGAGCTGGCGTCCGATCACGGGATCGGCCTGGTGGCGCTGCGTAACGCTAACCACTGGATGCGCGGTGGCAGCTACGGCTGGCAGGCGGCGGAGAAAGGCTATATCGGCATCTGCTGGACTAACTCTATTGCCGTGATGCCCGCGTGGGGATCAAAAGAATGCTGCATCGGCACAAACCCGCTGATCGTCGCTATCCCGTCGAATCCAATCACCATGGTCGATATGTCGATGTCGATGTTCTCCTACGGCATGCTGGAGGTAAATCGCCTGGCCGGACGCGAATTACCGGTAGACGGCGGCTTTGACGATGAAGGCAATCTGACCAGAGAGCCGGGCGTGATTGAGAAAAACCGTCGCATTCTGCCCATGGGCTACTGGAAAGGTTCCGGCTTATCGATTGTGCTCGACATGATCGCCACCCTGCTCTCTGACGGCGCGTCCGTTGCAGAAGTGACCCAGGACAACAGCGACGAATACGGCGTATCGCAGATCTTTATCGCCATCGAAGTGGATCGCCTGATCGACGGTCCAACCCGCGATGCCAAACTACAGCGCATCATGGACTTCATCACCACCGCAGAACGCGCTGATGAAAACGTCGCCGTCCGTCTGCCAGGCCATGAGTTCACACGCCTGCTGGAGGAGAACCGCCGCAACGGCATCACCATTGACGACAGCGTGTGGGCGAAAATCCAGTCTCTGTAAGGAGTGGGTCATGATATTCGGACATATTGCACAGCCAAATCCATGTCGCCTGCCGCTGGCGATTGAAAAGGCGCTTAATTTTCTGCGTACCACGGATTTCACCACCCTGGCGCCGGGCGTGATCGAAGTTGAAGGCCGCAACATTTTTGCCCAGGTTCTCGACCTCACCACAAAGGAACAGCACGAGAACCGCCCTGAAGTCCATCGCCGCTATCTGGATATCCAGTTTCTGGCCTGGGGTGAAGAAAAAATCGGTATCGCTATTGATACCGGGAATAACAAAATCAGCGAATCATTGCTGGAGCAGCGGGATATTATTTTTTATCACGACAGCGAACATGAGTCATTTATCGAAATGATACCTGGCAGTTACGCCATATTTTTCCCGTAGGATGTTCACCGTCCTGCCTGTATTAAAAACAAGGGATCCGCAATTCGTAAAATTGTGGTGAAAGTGGCCATCAGCGAATTAGATTAATTTTCTGATAAATACAGGAATGCGAAATGACCAACACCGGTTTTATTATTGGTGCGTACCCCTGCGCACCCTCATTTCACCAGAAAGGGGAGCAGGAAGAACACGCCTTCTGGCGGGAACTTTCCGACACGCCAAATATTCGCGGGCTGGAACAACCTTGCCTTGAAAATCTCCATCCGTTTGGTGATGAATGGCTGTTTCGTCATACGCCGGGCAACTGGCAGATCGTTGTCACAGCCGTTATGGAAAGCATGCGCCGCCGCGGCAGCAACGGCGCGTTTGGCCTGGCGTCCGCGGACGAAGAACAGCGTAAAGCGTGCATTGAATATTACCGCCATCTGCATCAAAAGATTGATGCCGTTAATACCCGCTTTCCCGGGAAAGTGATCGCTCTGGAAATGCAGGCCGCACCGCAGGCGGGTAATGGCTCTGTCGAGCAAGCAACAGAAGCATTCTCCCGCTCGGTACGGGAAATCGCGAGCTGGGACTGGGGCTGCGATCTGGTGCTGGAACACTGTGATGCGATGACCGGTCCGGCGCCGCGTAAAGGGTTCTTGCCCTTAGAGCAGGTGCTGGAGGTAGTGAGAGAGACCGATATCAGCGTCTGTATCAACTGGGCACGTTCGGCTATCGAAGGTCGCAACACCGCCCTTCCACTGGAACATGTTCAGGCGGCACTCGCTGCCGGGAAGCTGGGGGCGCTGATGTTTTCGGGCACGACTGCTCATGGTGAGTACGGAGAATGGCAGGATCTGCACGCGCCGTTTTCTTCGTTCTGCGCCGACAGTCTCATGTCCACTGAACATGTAAAAACGCTATTTACTGCGGCGAGCGCCGCAACATTGAAATTCTCCGGTATTAAATTACTGGAAATAAATGCTAATGCTGACGTCAGCCATCGCATCGCTATTTTGCGCGACGGCATTAGCGCTATGAATAAAGCGTCACAATAAAAATAAAGAATACATTTTCCGGTTACCTTCACTGAGATATTAACTATGAATATTTCTTCTAATGCTCTACACGCGGACATTCCGCGCCAGCGCTGGCTAAGGATCATTCCCCCTATTCTTATCGCCTGCATTATTTCCTATATGGACCGCGTAAATATAGCTTTTGCGATGCCCGGCGGTATGGATGAAGAGCTGGGCATTTCCGCCACGATGGCGGGCCTGGCGGGGGGGATCTTTTTTATCGGCTATTTGTTCCTGCAAGTTCCCGGCGGCAAAATTGCCGTGCACGGCAGCGGTAAGAAGTTTATCGGCTGGTCGCTGGTTGCCTGGGCGGTGATCTCGGTTCTGACCGGGCTTGTGACCAACCAGTATCAGCTGCTGGTGCTGCGCTTCTTACTCGGCGTGGCGGAAGGTGGGATGCTGCCCGTTGTGCTCACGATGATCAGTAACTGGTTCCCGGATGCCGAGCGCGGCCGCGCCAACGCGATTGTGATCATGTTCGTGCCCATCGCCGGGATCATCACCGCCCCGCTGTCGGGCTGGATTATTACCGCTCTCGACTGGCGCTGGCTGTTCATTATTGAAGGTCTGATGTCCGTTGTTGTGCTGGTGCTGTGGGCGTTCACCGTCTACGACCGCCCGCAGGAAGCGCGCTGGATCTCAGAGGCCGAGAAAAACTACCTGGTACAAACCCTGGCGGCAGAGCAGCAGGCCATTGCGGGTAAAGAGGTGAAAAACGCCTCGCTCAGCGCGGTGCTGTCTGACAAAACCATGTGGCAACTGATCGCCCTCAACTTCTTCTATCAGACCGGCATTTACGGTTACACCCTCTGGCTGCCCACCATTCTTAAGGAGCTGACGCACACCAGCATCGGCCAGGTGGGAATGCTCGCCATTCTGCCTTACATCGGCGCCATTGCCGGCATGTTCCTGTTCTCTACGCTCTCTGACCGCACCGGCAAGCGCAAGCTGTTTGTCTCCCTGCCATTGATTGGCTTTGCGCTCTGCATGTTCCTCTCCGTGGCGCTGAAAGAGCACACCTGGCTGGCCTATGCCGCACTGGTGGGCTGTGGCTTCTTCCTGCAATCCGCAGCGGGCGTGTTCTGGACCATCCCGGCGCGTCTATTCAGCGCTGAGATGGCGGGCGGCGCTCGCGGCGTGATCAATGCCCTGGGCAACCTCGGCGGGTTCTGCGGTCCTTATGCGGTAGGCGTACTGATCACCCTGTACAGCAAAGACGCAGGCGTTTACTGCCTGGCGGTTTCTCTGGCGCTGGCATCGCTGCTGGCCCTGCTGTTACCGGCGAAATGCGATGCCGGAGCAGAGCCCAACCCCACGGTGAACTCGCATAAGCGTGCGGCCTGAGGCCCTCACCTGACCCACTAAACCAAACCGTAGGCCGGGTAAGCGAAGCGCCACCCGGCAATTAAGCGAGAAGAAGATGAGTGAAAAAGAGCCCTTCTGGCTGGGTATCGATTGTGGCGGTACTTATCTGAAAGCCGGTTTATACAACAGCCAGGGCAAAGAAGTCTGTATTGAACGCCGCTCAGTGGCCACGCTCAGCCCACGCGCTGGCTACGCCGAGCGGGATATGCACCAGCTCTGGCAGCACTGCCACAAAACCGTCGCCCTGCTGCTCAAAAATTCAGGCGCTGACGGCGGTCAGATCAAAGGCGTTGGCATTTCAGCCCAGGGCAAGGGGCTGTTTCTGCTCGATAAACAGGATCGCCCCCTGGGTAACGCCATACTCTCCTCCGATCGCCGTGCGCTGGAGATCGTACAACGCTGGCAGCAGGACGGTATACCCGAAAAGCTCTATCCGCATACTCGCCAGACGCTGTGGACGGGGCATCCGGCCTCACTCCTGCGCTGGGTTAAAGAGAACGAGCCGCAGCGGTATCAGCAAATCGGCAGCGTGATGATGGCGCACGATTACCTGCGCTGGTGTCTGACCGGCGTCAAAGGCTGCGAAGAGAGCAACATCTCGGAATCCAATCTCTACGACATGAATACCGGGCAGTACGATCCGCAGCTCACGCGCTGGCTCGGCATCAGCGACATTGACGGTGCCCTGCCACCCATTATCGGTTCAGCAGAAATTTGCGGGGAAATCACCGCTCAGGCAGCCGCACTGACCGGTCTCACGGCGGGTACTCCCGTCGTTGGTGGACTGTTTGATGTGGTTTCCACCGCGATCTGCGCCGGGCTGCATGACGAACATACGCTGAATGCTGTAATGGGGACCTGGGCCGTAACCAGTGGGATTGCCCACGGCGTCCGCGACAACGAGCCTTTCCCCTACGTCTATGGCCGCTACGTCCATCCGCAGCAGTTCATCGTTCATGAAGCCAGCCCCACGTCGTCCGGCAACCTGGAATGGCTGACGGCCCAATGGGGCGATATGTCATTCGATGAGATTAACCACGCCGTGGCCAGCCTGCCAAAAGCTGAAAGCGATGTGTTCTTCCTGCCTTTCCTCTACGGCAGCAACGCCGGGCTGGAGATGACCAGCGGTTTCTATGGTTTGCAGGCGCTGCATACCCGCGCGCACCTCCTCCAGGCGGTTTATGAAGGGGTGATATTCAGCCACATGACCCACCTCAACCGTATGCTCGAACGCTTTCCCCGCGTGCAGTCCCTGCGCGTGACGGGCGGCCCCACCCATTCGGACGTGTGGATGCAGATGCTCGCGGACGTCAGCGGCCTGGCGATTGAACTCCCGCAGGTGGAAGAGACCGGCTGTTCCGGTGCGGCGCTGGCCGCGCTCGTCGGTACAGGCCTCTATCCCGATTTTTACGCCGCTCAGCGCGCCCTCAGGCATGACATCCGGATGATTGAACCTGACATGCGTGCCCATGCCGCCTACCAGCGCAAATATCACCGTTACCAGCTACTGATTTCAGCATTACAGGGCTATCACGCCCGTGTTAAGGAGTACGACCTATGAGCCGACCATTATTGCAGCTGGCGCTCGACCACACCTCGCTTCAGGCCGCGCAGCGCGATGTCGCGACGCTTTCCGATCACGTCGACATCGTCGAAGCCGGCACCATCCTGTGCCTGACCGAAGGGCTAAACGCCGTTCGCGCCCTGCGTGCGCAGTGTCCGGATAAAATTATCGTGGCGGACTGGAAAGTCGCCGATGCCGGAGAAACGCTGGCTGAGCAGGCGTTTGGCGCAGGCGCAAACTGGATGACCATCATCTGTGCCGCCCCGCTGGCCACCGTTGAACGTGGCCACGAGGTCGCACTGCGCGGCGGCGGCGAGATCCAGATGGAGCTGTTTGGCAACTGGACGCTGGACGACGCGCGCGCGTGGCATCGCATCGGGGTGAAGCAGGCGATTTACCACCGCGGGCGCGACGCACAGGCCAGCGGCCAGCAGTGGGGTGAGGCGGATCTCAGCAAAATGAAGGCGCTGTCCGATATCGGTTTGCAGCTTTCTATAACTGGCGGTATCACCCCCGCTGACCTGTCGCTGTTTAAGCAGATCAACGTCAAAGCCTTCATTGCCGGGCGCGCGCTGGCAGGCGCCGCCAATCCGCCGCAGGTGGCACAGGCATTCCATTCGCAAATCCGCGACATCTGGGGAGAGTAACCATGCGTCAGCATCCGTTAGGCATTTACGAAAAAGCGCTGCCAAAAGATCTCTCCTGGCCGGAGCGCCTGGTCCTGGCGAAGAGCTGCGGATTCGATTTTGTGGAGATGTCGGTGGATGAGACCGATGAGCGTTTATCGCGCCTTGAATGGAGTACCACGCAGCGCGCCTCTCTGGTGGAAGCGATGCTGGAGACCGGCGTGGCCATCCCGTCGATGTGCTTGTCTGCCCACCGTCGCTTCCCGTTTGGCAGCCGCGATGAAATCGTGCGCGAACGCGCCCGCGAGATCATGACCAAAGCCATCCGGCTGGCCCGTGATTTGGGTATTCGCACCATCCAGCTTGCGGGTTATGACGTGTACTACGAGGAGCACGACGAGGGCACGCAACAGCGCTTTGCCGAAGGGCTGGCGTGGGCCGTAGAGCAGGCCGCTGCCGCGCAGGTAATGCTGGCGGTAGAGATCATGGACACCGCGTTTATGAACTCCATCAGCAAGTGGAAAAAGTGGGACGACATGCTCGCCTCGCCATGGTTCAGCGTTTACCCGGACGTCGGCAACCTGAGCGCGTGGGGCAACGACGTCACCGCCGAGCTGACGCTGGGCATTGACCGCATCGCCGCTATCCACCTGAAAGATACCCGGCCCGTGACCGAGCAAAGCCCCGGACAGTTCCGCGATGTGCCGTTTGGCGAGGGCTGCGTCGATTTCGTTGGCGTGTTTAACACGCTGAATCAACTTAATTATCGCGGCGCATTTCTGATTGAAATGTGGACCGAGAAAGCCAAAGAGCCGGTACTGGAGATCATCCAGGCGCGCCGCTGGATTGAAGCCCGAATGCAGGAAGGAGGCATGACATGTTAGAACAACTCAAAGCCGAGGTGCTGGCGGCAAATCTCGCCCTGCCCGCCCACCAGCTGGTGACGTTCACCTGGGGCAACGTCAGCGCGGTTGACCGTGACAGCGGCATGATGGTGATCAAACCATCCGGCGTGGAGTACGACGTGATGACCGCAGAAGATATGGTGGTGGTAAATATCGCCACGGGTAAAGTGGTCGAGGGGAGTAAAAAACCCTCCTCCGACACCCCGACCCATCTCGCGCTGTATCGTCGTTATCCGGAAATTGGCGGCATTGTGCATACCCATTCCCGCCACGCCACCATCTGGTCGCAGGCGGGGCAGGATTTACCCGCGTGGGGCACGACACACGCGGACTATTTCTACGGTGCGATCCCCTGCACGCGGCTGATGACCCCGGCTGAAATCGCGGGTGAATATGAATACCAGACGGGGGAAGTCATTATCAAAACCTTCGAGGAGCGCGACATAAGCCCGATGCAGGTCCCGGCGGTGTTGGTTCATTCTCACGGCCCGTTTGCCTGGGGCAAAGACGCTGCCGATGCGGTACACAATGCCGTGGTGCTGGAAGAGTGCGCCTATATGGGGCTTTTCTCGCGCCAGCTTGCACCTCAGCTTCCGGTTATGCAGCAGGAATTGCTGGATAAGCATTACCTGCGCAAGCATGGCGCAAATGCCTATTACGGCCAGTGATCATCCGGAATTAATATGCTCTTTACAGTACCGCCGTTTCCAGACGGCGGGCGTTAACCCGGTATGTTTTGAGAATATTTGCCGGAAATAACCCACGTCATTAAAACCGCACCGGGCGGCCACTTCAGTTAATGAGGCCGCATCGTTCAGCAGCAGTTTTTCAGCGGCCCTGACGCGCTGGCGGTGAATTGCCTCCGTCAGGGTTAAATGAAACGTCCGGCGAAATACTCGCCCCAGGTAATCCGCGTTGCAGTGCAGTTCTTTCGCCAGCTGCGAAGTGGACAGGGGCAAATGAAAGTGCGTGCGGATAAGCTGCTTGGCCTTCCACGCCATTGCCGCGCCCGCATCATCCGCTTTATCTTCATATCCCGGCGAGAGCGATATCTGCTGCAAAATTAACAACAAAATTATCTCCAGCGCCTGGCTACGCTGTAATTTTTCCTGCTCGCTTAAAAACTGACGGAATAACGCAATAACATATTGCGGATCCCGCACGCTACAGTGTTGCTCAATCGACAGCGGCGTCGCGCCTGGCAATACCGGCAAGCGTTCATCCACCTCAAAATGCAGCCAGTAAAATTTGAGATCGCCCGGAAAATCTTCCACGCCGACATGCCGCCGCTTCGGCCAAAGTAATAAACTCTCGCCAGCGTTTACCTCAAACAGCGTATTTTCCTCCTGGATCGTTAATGTCCCTTTTTCGACAAAAATTATCTCCCACGAAGATAATTTTCGTGCGGGATGACGGCCCACGCCCCGGGAGATAAATAACCCGCCATTTTGAACTCTAATCGGAAGTGCTATGGATAATTCAAGCATGGATATTCATTTTTCCGCTTTTTTGGTGGCTAATATTTTCTTTATCCCTTGATTATTAATAAATATCAGCAGAACGGCTCGATCAAACTCACAGTTTCACCATCAGGTCGGAATCGTCACCTTTTTATACTTTTCCCTTCCCTTGTTGGTCTGCCCGTTGAATGCAGAATAAATGGGGTACCTTGCACAAATACGATAAAAAATCGTTTATCGAGGAGTTACCCCATGACTTCCACACCGATTACAGACGCAGAAGTTGCAAAACAGGCAGCCGATGACCGGCTGTCAGTCCGCGAGAAAATTGGCTACGGCCTGGGCGACGCGGGCGGCACGGTAATTACCTGCCTGATCATGAACTTTCTGACCTTTTTCTATACCGATGTATTTGGCCTGACGCCCGCGCTGGTGGGCACGCTGTTTATTGCTCTTCGGGTATTTGACGCGATTTCCGATCCGGTGATGGGCGTGATTGCCGACCGCACGCAGAGCCGCTGGGGGCGTTTTCGTCCGTGGCAGCTGTGGGTCGCGCTTCCCATCGGGATCGTCGGCGTGCTGACCTTCACCGTTCCGGACGCCAGCATGGGCGTGAAAATCGCCTGGGCGTTCGGCACCTATCTGTTGCTTTCAGTGGGCTATACCGCCATCAACGTGCCATATTGCGCGCTGATCAACACCATGACCACCCGCCACAACGAGGTTATATCCTGCCAGTCCTGGCGCTTCGTACTGTGCGGCGTGGCGGGCTTTCTGGTCTCCGTTGGCCTGCCGTGGCTGGTGTCAGAGCTGGGACAGGGCAATGCCGCCCGGGGTTATCAGCTGGGCGTCGGCGTGCTGTGCGCCATCGCTGTAGTGATGTTTTTGTGCTGCTTCTTCTGGGTGCGCGAGCGCGTCCCGCTTGCGCTGATGGGTAAATTCACCCTGCGCGAGCACCTGGCGGGCCTGCGGAAAAACGATCAGCTGCTGCTGATGCTGGTGATGTCGTTTCTGCTGATCAACGTCTTCAACATTCGCGGCGGCGGATACATGTACTTCATCACCTACGTGCTTCAGGGCAGCACGGCGTACACCTCGCTTTTTTTCACCATGGTGACCTTTGCCGCCATTCTGGGCGCGGTGATCGTCAGCCCGCTGTCGCGGCGGATTGATACCGTCAAACTCTACTACTACACCAACCTGATACTCGCTGCGCTTGCGGTGGGAATGTGGTTCCTGCCGGGTGGCCCGGCGCACCAGACGCTCTGGCTGATCGTGATTTTAAGTAACGGCGTGATCCTGGGCTTCACCCTGCCGCTGCACTTCTCGCTGATGGCCTTTGCCGATGACTACGGCGAATGGAAAACCGGCGTGCGCTCATCGGGGATGAACTTCGCCTTCAATCTGTTTTTCATCAAGCTCGCGTGGGCATCCAGCGCCGGGATCATCAGCCTGGTGTTTATTGCCGTGGCCTATCAGCCAGGCGCGGGTAACCAGACGCCAGCCTCATTGCAGGGCATCACCGCCATGGAGACGCTGCTCCCTGCCCTTTTCCACCTGCTGCTGGCGGTCGCTATCCGCTGGTGCAGGCTTAACAATCCCGTGATGTCGCACATTGCCACCGATTTGCGCCAGCGTCATGTACAGTCCTGAGGAGAACGATATGACCATAATGGAAGCCGACCTGCATCAGCTGAAAATCAACGACCCGTTTCTTGGTCAGTACCAACGGCTGGTCCGCGATGTGGTGATCCCCTACCAGTGGGATGCGCTTAACGATCGCGTGGCGGAGGCCGAACCCAGCCACGCCATCGCCAACTTCCGCATCGCGGCCGGTCTGGAACAGGGGGAGTTCTACGGGATGGTCTTTCAGGACAGCGACGTGGCGAAATGGCTCGAAGCCGTGGCGTGGTCGCTGTGCCAGAAGCCGGATGCTGAACTGGAAAAAACCGCCGACGAGGTGATCGAGCTGGTCGCAGCGGCGCAGTGCGAAGATGGCTATCTCAATACCTATTTCACGGTGAAAGCACCGGCCGAGCGCTGGACCAATCTGGCCGAATGCCACGAGCTGTACTGCGCCGGACATATGATTGAAGCGGGTGTGGCGTATTTCCAGGGAACCGGAAAGCACCGCCTGCTGGACGTGGTGTGCAGGCTGGCGGATCATATCGACAGCGTGTTTGGCCCAGGCGAAAACCAGCTGCACGGCTATCCGGGCCACCCGGAAATCGAGCTGGCGCTGATGCGGCTGTACGACGTCACGCAGGAGCCGCGCTATCTCAATCTGGTGAAATACTTTATTGAGGAACGCGGCGCGCAGCCTCACTTCTACGATATCGAATACGAGAAGCGCGGCAGAACGTCATACTGGAACACCTATGGCCCGGCGTGGATGGTCAAGGACAAAGCCTACAGCCAGGCGCATCTGCCCCTTGCGGAACAACAAACGGCCATCGGCCACGCCGTGCGTTTTGTCTATCTGATGGCAGGCATGGCGCATCTGGCGCGCCTGAGCAACGACGAAGGGAAACGTCAGGATTGCCTGCGGCTGTGGAACAACATGGCACAACGCCAGCTGTACATCACCGGCGGGATTGGCTCGCAAAGCAGCGGCGAGGCGTTCAGCAGCGATTACGATCTGCCCAACGATACGGTGTACGCCGAAAGCTGCGCCTCCATCGGCCTGATGATGTTTGCCCGCCGGATGCTGGAGATGGAGGCGGACAGCCACTACGCCGACGTGATGGAGCGCGCGCTGTACAACACGGTGCTGGGCGGCATGGCGCTGGACGGTAAGCATTTCTTTTATGTGAATCCGCTGGAAGTGCACCCGAAAACCTTGGCCTTTAACCATATCTATGACCACGTCAAACCGGTGCGCCAGCGCTGGTTCGGCTGCGCCTGTTGCCCGCCGAATATTGCGCGCGTGCTGACCTCGCTGGGGCACTACATTTATACCGTTCGCCCGGACGCGCTGTTGATCAACCTGTACGTGGGGAACGACGTCGCCATTCCGGTTGGGGATAACATCCTCCAGCTGCGGATTAGCGGGAACTATCCGTGGCATGAGCAGGTGAAAATCGAGATTATCTCACCAGTTCCGGTGACTCACACGCTGGCCCTGAGGCTGCCGGACTGGTGTGCAGAACCGGCTGTTTCGCTCAATGGTCAAGCCATTACAGGCGAGGTCTCCCGTGGATACTTATACCTCAACCGCAGCTGGCAGGAAGGCGACACGCTGACGCTGACGTTACCGATGCCGGTCCGCCGCGTGTACGGCAACCCGCAGGTGCGCCAGCAGGCGGGGAAAGTCGCATTGCAGCGTGGACCGCTGATTTACTGCCTGGAAGAAGCCGATAACGGCGCAAATCTGCATAACCTTTCTTTGCCCAAGGACAGCGCGTTTCGGGTATTTGAAGGCAAAGGCATTTTCGCGCACAAGATGCTGATACAGGCGGAAGGGATCGGGTGTCAGGCGAAGGACACTGATGCCCTGTGGCAGTACGACCACTCGCCGGTAGAACGTCAGCCCCGGACGCTGACCTTTATTCCGTGGTTTAGCTGGGCAAACCGGGGAGAAGGGGAAATGCGGATATGGGTGGACGAGGGCTGAATAACTGCGGCCTGTTGCCCTCACCCCAGCCCTCTCCCACGGGAGAGGGAGTAAAAAGTAGGCCGGGTAAGGCGAAGCCGCCACCCGGCTTTAACCCGGCTCAGGTCACCCTACCCGGGACGGCCTGAGCCCGGAGGTTAAAACAGCCCCAGCGGTTTATCGGAGTAGCTGACCAACAGACATTTCGTTTGCTGGTAGTGCTCCAGCATCATCTTATGGGTTTCACGCCCGATGCCCGACTGTTTGTAGCCGCCAAATGCCGCATGAGCCGGATAGGCGTGATAGCAGTTTGTCCATACGCGTCCGGCCTGAATGCCGCGGCCCATTTTATAGGCCAGATTACCGTTACGACTCCAGACGCCCGCCCCCAGGCCATACTGCGTGTCGTTGGCGAGTTCCAGCGCCTCGTCCATGGTTTTAAACGTGGTGACGGCCAGCACCGGTCCAAAAATTTCCTCCTGGAAAACGCGCATGTTGTTCTTACCGAACAGGATGGTCGGCTCAAGGTAGTAACCCTCCTGCAAATCGCCGCCCAGCACCTTACGACGACCGCCGGTCAACACATCGGCCCCCTCTTTTTTACCGATATCAATATAGTTGAGGATGGTTTCCAGCTGGCCATGCGATACCTGCGCTCCCATCTGGGTGACGTTATCCAGCGGGTTACCGCTGCGAATCGACTCCACGCGCCGGATCGCCCGCTCCATAAAGCGCTCATAAATGGATTCCTGCACCAGCGCGCGGCTCGGACAGGTGCAGACTTCACCCTGGTTGAACGCGAACAGCGCAAACCCTTCCAGCGCTTTGTCGAAGAAGGCGTCCTCTTCATCCATCACGTCGGCAAAGAAGATGTTCGGCGATTTCCCGCCCAGCTCCAGGGTGACCGGAATGATGTTCTGGGTCGCGTACTGCATGATCTGCTGACCCACTTCCGTTGAGCCGGTAAACGCCACTTTGGCAATACGCTTTGAAGTAGCCAGATATTCGCCGATCTCTCCCCCGGCCCCGTTGACCACGTTAATGACCCCCGGCGGCAACAGGTCGCCAATCACCTCCATCAGCAGCAGTACCGAAAGCGGCGTTAAGCGTGCAGGTTTCAGCACCACGCAGTTACCCGCCGCCAGCGCGGGCGCCATTTTCCAGCTCGCCATCAGCAGCGGGAAGTTCCACGGAATAATTTGCCCCACCACGCCGAGCGGCTCGTGGAAGTGATACGCCACGGTATCTTTGTCAACTTCACTTATTCCCCCCTCCTGGGCACGAATGCAGGACGCAAAATAGCGGAAATGGTCAATCGCCAGCGGCACGTCCGCCGCCATGGTTTCCCGGATCGGCTTGCCGTTGTCCCACGTTTCTGCGGTCGCCAGCAGCTCCAGATTCTGCTCCATCCGATCGGCGATTTTGAACAAAATGGCCGCTCTGTCCTGAACGGACGTTTGCCCCCACTTATCTTTCGCCTTATGCGCCGCATCCAGCGCTAAATCAATATCCCGTTTGCCCGAACTGGCAATTTCACACAGCGGCTGGCCGGTGACGGGCGTCAGGTTGGAATAGTATTCGCCGTCGACGGGCGCCACCCAGTCGCCGCCGATAAAGTTGTCATAGCGGGGCTTCAGCTTAAGGGGAAAACCATACTCGCCTGGCTGGATACGCGATGAGGGAGGATTGTTTGTCATGACCGTCTCCTTGCAGTAGGTGTACAACAAGGGTAGTTCCGGCTGGTGATTTTCTCGCCAGCCGGTAACGGGTTTACGAGCCGTATCACGGATTACCGTACTTTACGTTTCGTTTCTGCCGCCGGAGCCATACTTAATAGCTCAGGGGCTCATGAGGAACGATGCAATGCAGCTATTTATCGGCTTTGACGTGGGCGGAACCCACATCAAACACGGCGTGATCAACGAAAACGGCGAAGAACTGACATCCGATGAATATGATACGCCTGACGATGAAAGCACCTTCAAACAGAAGTGGAAAGCGGTGGTGGATAAGTACCGCCAGGAGCATGAGATCGTCGGCATCGGCGTGAGTTTTCCGGGCCACATCAATCACCATACCGGCGAAGCGGCCAAGGCCGGGGCGCTGGATTACCTTGACGGCGAGAACCTGTGCGAGCTTTTCGCACAGCTGACCGATCTTCCCGTAACAACCGAAAATGACGCCAACTGCGCGGCGCTGGGCGAACGCTGGCAGGGCGCCGGCAAGGACTATGAGCATTTTGTCTGCATCACCATCGGCACCGGCATCGGCGGCGGTATCGTCATGGAGGGCGATCTCTACCGTGGGTCGCACTACCGGGCGGGTGAGTTTGGCGTGCTGCCCGTTGGCAACAACGGCGAGCCGATGCACGAAGTGGCGTCCGCCAGCGGCCTGATGAAAGCCTGCCGCCGCGCGCTGGCCGTGTCGGAAGATGAGATGCCTGACGGTGAGGAGCTGTTTAAACGCATGGACAGCGACGTGCATCTGCGTGAGGCCATAGAAGAGTGGGCGCATTTCCTCTCGCGGGGCATCTACAGCGTGATCTCCATGTTTGATCCGCAGGCGGTGCTAATTGGCGGCGGCATTAGCGAGCAGGAGAAAATCTATCTCCTGCTGGATAAATACCTACAGCGATTCGAGGAGTGGGAGGCGCTCCGGGTGCCCATCCTTCCCTGCGAGCTGGGTAACCAGGCGGGAAGGCTGGGCGCGGTCTGGCTGGCTAAGCAGAAGCAGGCGCGCAGCGCTTAACGCTTACGGAAATAACTGCGCGTCGCGTAGCACATGGTCATTGCCACGACGACGCGTAAACCCGATGCGGTTGAAATACTCCAGGATCTGAATCGCCAGTTTGCGTCCCACGTTCAGCCGATCGCGGAAGTCTGCGGCGCAGGTTGATCCGCGCGCCTGATCCAGCTCCCGGATCAGGTTCGCAAATGCAACGATCCGATCGTTGCGGTAATAACGATCTTTCACGATCGCCACAATCATCCCCTGCTGCGCCGCATGGCGCAGTACCTGACGCATCAGCTGCTCATCGGTATGGGTTTCACGCGCCAGATCTCGCACCCACCACGGTTCATCGCCAAACAGCGCCGCCACTTTTTGCCAGACCGCGTCCTGCTCAGCGGTAAAACCGGCCTTGTGTTCCGGCAGGTGCAGCCAGCCGTGATGACTTGCAATCACGCCGCTTTCACGCATGTTTTCAATCAGCAACAGCACCAGCGCGTCGTCTTCCATGGGCAACGCCATGCGCCGCAGACGTTCACGACCCGGACCGGGCTCATCCTGATGCTGTTCATGGTAGGTCGCCAGCGTGCTCAGCACTTTGCGCTGCCAGCGCGCCGCCACCGGCGCGTTCAGCAGGCTGTTGCCGGCCTGAATAAAACCTGGCTCCTGCGTCAGAAGACGCAATCCTTCACCGCTGAGCTGGCGCGCCCAGGCGAACGCCGCCAGATCCACCGCACCACGCTCAAGGTGGATATCTAACGCAGACTTATCATCGCGGGCCTGGGCCAGCGCGGCCAGCCACTGTAAATACTCGGGCTTACGCTTGCCGCGACGGGGCGGATCCAGCATGACCACGCGTGCGCCCGCCAGCGTTTCCCGCGCCGAAATATCGCGCAGAACCAGGCGGTCGTTATCCGCCAGCCAGAGCGGGGAGTCGAACACCAGTTCGGCGAGATCGTTTTCCAGCAGCGACACGCGTCCGGTGATGTGGCTGGCCGCGTGGTGGATATGCAGCGGCTGCCACTGGGTCAGCGGCGTGTGGGTCTGGAGTGAAACGATGATCCGTTCAGAAGGCTCCGGCGGCGCGTCGGCCAGCAGCCAGTCGCCGCGGTTAAGCTGGTCTTTTTCGGCATCACCGGCAATATTCAGCGCGATACGCTGCCCGGCGTGGGCCCGTTCCACCGGCTGGTTTTGCGCGTGCAGCCCGCGCACGCGCATCGGTTTGTTCACGCCCGTCAGCCACAGGGTATCGCCCACGTTCACTTCGCCGCTCAGCGCGGTACCGGTCACCACCAGCCCGGCCCCTTTCACGGTAAACGCCCTGTCGATCGCCAGACGGAAGCGGTGATGGCTGGCCTGTTCACGAGACGGGATCTGCTGCAAATGGTCACGAAGAGCGTCGATACCGCGGCCTTCTGTCGCCACTGTGACAAACAATGCGGCATCCTTAAAACCGTATTCACTCAGCGCCGTCAGCACCTCTTCACGCACCTCGTCGATTCGCGCCTCATCCACACGGTCCGCTTTGGTGAGGGCGACGGTCAACTGCGGGTTTCCCGTCAGCTGGAGGATCGCCAGATGCTCGCGCGTTTGCGCCATCACCCCGTCATCGCACGCGACCACCAGCAGAGCATGATCGATCCCGCCCACGCCCGCGAGCATATTGGAAAGAAACTTCTCGTGGCCGGGCACGTCGATAAAGCCCAGCACGCGACCGTCGGGCTGCGGCCAGTAGGCGTAACCCAGGTCAATGGTCATGCCGCGCTTTTTCTCTTCCGGCAGGCGATCGGCATTCACGCCCGTAATGGCCTGCAATAACGTGGTTTTGCCGTGGTCAACGTGACCGGCGGTGGCAATAATCATTTCAACATCATCTCCAGAAACCGAACTTCATCTTCCAGACAGCGTAAATCCAGCCACATGCGACCGTCACCGATCCGGCCAATCACCGGCGTCGGTAATGCGCGCCAGCGCGCCGACAGCGCCTCAAGCTGGCTTCCGCGTCCGTCGCGCGGGGTGAACGTCAGCGCTTCGCTCGGTAACCTGTCCACCGGCAGCGAGCCGCTGCCAATTTGCGACAGGCAAGGCTCGATACGAACGTCAAACTCAGGGTAATGAGGAGCAACCTGCGGCAGTAGCGCTTCCGCCTGCGCGCGAATGGAGGCCGCATCACGGCTCAGCAAACGCAATGTGGGCAGGCGGTCAGCCAGTATCTCCGGGTGGAGATAGAGCCGCAGCGTGGCTTCCAGCGCGGCCAGCGTCATTTTATCGGCACGCAGGGCGCGCTTCAGCGGATGCTGCTGTAGCTGCGCAATCAGCTCGCGCCTGCCGACGATAATCCCCGCCTGCGGCCCGCCCAGCAGTTTATCGCCAGAGAAACTGACCAGGCTTACGCCCGCGGCAACCATTTCCTGCACCATGGGCTCTTTCGGCAGACCGTACTGGCGCATATCCACCAGCGACCCGCTGCCGAGATCGGCAATCACCGGCACGTTTAGCTCGCGCCCGATGGCGGCCAGTTCAGCCTCTTCCACCGTTTTGGTGAACCCCTCAATGTGGTAATTGCTGGTATGCACTTTCATCAGCAGGGCGGTGTTTTCATTCACTGCCGCGCGATAATCTTTTGCATGGGTACGGTTGGTTGTGCCCACTTCATGCAGCGTGCAGCCCGCCTGGCGCATGACGTCCGGAATACGAAACGCCCCGCCGATCTCCACCAGTTCGCCGCGAGAGACGACAACCTCTTTTCCGCTCGCGGTGGCCGCCAGCATTAACAGCACCGCCGCCGCGTTGTTATTCACAATGCAGGCATCTTCCGCGCCGGTGATCTGGCAGAGAAGATCCGCCAGCGCGCGATCGCGATGCCCACGCCCGGCGCCGTCCAGATCGTACTCCAGCGTCACCGGCGAGCGCATGGCCCGGGTGACGGCCTCTGTTGCCTCTTCTGCCTGCTGTGCCCGGCCCAGATTGGTGTGCAGAACCGTGCCTGTCAGGTTAATAACCGGGCGCAACGCGCTTTGCCCGTGCTTGCTCAGCCTGCGTTCAACTTCCTGCTCCCACGCCTCGCACCAGCCGGGTAGCGCGTTCTCAGCCTGAATATGGCGACGCGCATCGTCCTGAAGCTGGCGTAGCATGTCGACCGTTGCAGTATGGCCAAACTGCTCCAGCACCGCAGTGATGCGCGGGTCACGAAGCAGACGATCGGTAGCGGGGATCTGGCTGTAGAGGGAATGATGAGTAGTCATGAATGCGCCTGGCGAGTAAATATCTTCCCCCCTCCCGACGGGAGAGGGAGTTAACATGTGGGGGGATTGTACCGCCTCCCGCCAGGAAGTGTTATAACCCGCATCAAGCCTTTGGCGGTTCAGTCCGGGCAAAACTTTCGCGCTGGAAGAGCGTTTCCGCCAGTTTGACCAGCAGCGGACGATCCACGCACCAGCCCGGCGAGACGCGGCGGAAATTGAGGTAGCCAATGGCGCAGGCGATGGCGATCGTCGCCAGATTCAGGCTATCGCTCTGAATTTTCCCGTCGCGGATCAGCTGTTCGCACATATCCAGGCTGCGGCTGATTTTTTCGCGCTGGCGCAGCAGCTCATTTTCTGACTGCTGGGCGGCGGGTCTTGCCTGCTCGCGTACGGACGTTAATGCCGCATCCATAATGCCATCCGCCAGGGCTTCAATTTGCTTCATCGCCAGCGCTGCTTTTGGATCAGCCGGCAGCATGGCTGGCGCAACGCCAAGCAGTTCGATGTACTCCGCAATGATCGGGGAATCAAACCAGTAGTCGCCCTCGTCCGTTACCAGCGCCGGGACTTTCCCCAGCGGGTTGTACTGCGCAACGCCGTTCTCTGCGTTGTAGGGCTGTTCATTCACGAATTCAAATTCAATCCCTTTCTCCAGCAGGAGAATCGAAATCTTACGCACGAAAGGACTGGTATAACTGCCGATGAGTTTCATTGCTTATCCTTAATGCCCACAAAGAGGTCAGTATGGATCAAGCCGTGGAAAAAGGCAGGTGTGCGTATCGCATTCCTGCCGTGAGGGGATACGGAAGAAATCTGCATAAAAATATTTTGTGAATCAAATCACAATCTGGAAACAAACAGCCAACGTAACATTGTGATGCAAATCACAAAACGCCGCCCATTTTGGCGTAATTCTGAGCGATGTATTTTTTTTACACACTCATTATGTGATCGCGATCACTTCATTAATGTCCTCACCCCCTACATTCATGTGATTCAGATCACACAAAATTTCGCTGTCTGGACAGTTGAACGATTCAGTGCCAGATTTCACAGCATCAGAACAGGGCCCGGCTACCTCTGCCGCCGCACATTAACGATAAACCTCGGGCCACAAGCCTAAGCGTAAACATAAGAAGGGGTGTTTTATGTCATCCGATTTCAAGATCAAAGTGCAAAGCTTTGGTCGTTTCCTCAGCAACATGGTGATGCCAAATATCGGCGCGTTTATCGCGTGGGGTATTATCACCGCATTATTTATTCCGACAGGGTGGTTGCCTAACGAAACGCTGGCGAAACTTGTTGGCCCAATGATTACCTATCTCCTGCCGCTGCTCATCGGTTATACCGGTGGTCGTCTGGTGGGCGGTGACCGTGGTGGCGTCGTGGGTGCCATCACAACCATGGGTGTTATCGTCGGTGCGGATATGCCGATGTTCCTCGGTGCGATGATTGCCGGTCCTCTCGGCGGCTGGGCGATCAAGAAATTCGACGTCTGGGTTGATGGCAAGATCAAATCCGGCTTCGAAATGCTGGTGAACAACTTCTCTGCGGGCATCATCGGCATGATCCTCGCGATTCTGGCGTTCCTCGGCATTGGTCCGGCGGTTGAAGTGCTCTCCAAGCTGCTGGCGGCGGGCGTTAACTTCATGGTGGCGCACGACATGCTGCCGCTGGCGTCTATCTTCGTTGAACCGGCGAAAATCCTGTTCCTGAACAACGCCATCAACCACGGTATCTTCTCACCGCTGGGTATTCAGCAGTCACACGATCTCGGCAAGTCCATCTTCTTCCTGATTGAAGCGAACCCGGGTCCGGGTATGGGCGTTCTGCTGGCATACATGTTCTTTGGTCGCGGCAGCGCGAAACAGTCTGCTGGCGGCGCGGCGATCATTCACTTCCTGGGCGGTATTCACGAAATTTACTTCCCGTATGTGCTGATGAACCCACGTCTGATCCTGGCCGTTATCCTTGGCGGTATGACCGGCGTGTTCACCCTGAGCGTGCTGGGCGGTGGTCTGGTGTCTCCTGCTTCTCCAGGCTCTATCCTGGCGGTGCTGGCGATGACCCCGAAAGGCGCCTACTTCGCGAACATCGCGGCGATCTGTGCGGCCATGGCGGTCTCCTTCGTGGCCTCCGCTATCCTGCTGAAAACCAGCAAGGTGAAAGAAGACGACGATATCGAAGCGGCAACCCGTCGTATGCATGACATGAAAGCCGAATCCAAAAGCGCAACGCCGCTGGCGGCGGGTGATGTCTCTAACGACCTGAGCCACGTGCGTAAAATCATCGTGGCCTGTGATGCCGGTATGGGCTCCAGCGCAATGGGTGCGGGCGTACTGCGGAAGAAAGTGCAGGATGCGGGTCTGACCAACATCTCCGTTACCAACAGCGCGATTAACAGCCTGCCGCCGGACGTTGACCTGGTGATCACGCACCGCGATCTGACCGAACGCGCTATGCGTCAGGTACCGCAGGCGCAGCACATTTCCCTGACCAACTTCCTCGACAGCGGCCTGTACGCCAGCCTGACCGAACGCCTGGTGGCGGCGCAGCGCCATGAAGATAACGAAGTGAAAGTGCGCACCAGCCTGCAAGACAGCTTCGACGAGAGCAACGCGCATCTGTTCAAACTGGGCGCTGAAAACATCTTCCTTGGCCGCACGGCGACCAATAAAGAAGAGGCCATTCGCTTCGCTGGTGAGCAGCTGGTGAAAGGCGGCTACGTTCAGCCTGAGTACGTTGAGGCGATGCTGGAGCGCGAAAAGCTGACCCCAACCTACCTGGGTGAATCCATCGCGGTGCCACACGGTACGGTGGAAGCCAAAGACCGCGTACTGAAAACCGGCGTGGTGTTCTGTCAGTATCCTGATGGCGTGCGCTTCGGTGAAGAAGAGGACGACATCGCCCGTCTGGTGATTGGTATCGCCGCTCGCAACAACGAGCATATCCAGGTGATTACCAGCCTGACCAACGCGCTGGATGACGAAACGGTTATTGAGCGTCTGGCCAACACCACCAGCGTTGAAGAAGTTCTGGCATTGCTGAACAAGTAACAGCGCCTCTTCCCTCTCCCCCCGGGGAGAGGGCTAGGGTGAGGGGAAAACGTTCCTCACCCCAGCCCTCTCGGGTAAAAACATTGATGAAGGTTAACACTATGAAAGCATTACATTTTGGCGCAGGTAATATCGGTCGTGGCTTTATCGGTAAACTGCTGGCAGACGCAGGCATTACCCTGACATTCGCCGATGTGAATCAGGTGGTTCTGGATGCCCTGAATGCCCGTCATAGCTATCAGGTTCACGTGGTGGGTGAAAACGAACAGGTTGAAACGGTCTCTGGCGTCAACGCGGTAAGCAGCATTGGCGACGACGTGATTGACCTCATCGCGAGCGTTGATCTGGTCACCACCGCCGTGGGTCCGGTGGTGCTTGAGCGCATCGCCCCGGCGGTTGCGAAAGGCCTGGCGAAACGTAAAGCACAGGGCGTTGAAACACCGCTGAACATCATCGCCTGTGAAAACATGGTGCGCGGCACCACGCAACTGAAAGGCCACGTTCTTGCGGCCGTCGCCGACGAAGATAAAGCCTGGGTTGAAGCGCACGTCGGTTTTGTGGACTCCGCCGTGGATCGCATCGTTCCGCCGTCAGAATCCGCCACCAACGACCCGCTGGAAGTGACCGTGGAAACCTTCAGCGAGTGGATCGTGGATAAAACCCAGTTTAAGGGCGCGCTGCCGACCATTCCGGGAATGGAATTAACCGATAATCTGATGGCATTTGTCGAACGTAAACTCTTCACGCTGAACACCGGGCATGCTATAACCGCGTACCTCGGAAAATTGGCCGGTCATCAGACGATTCGTGACGCGATCCTCGATGAGAACATCCGTGCGGTGGTCAAAGGGGCAATGGAAGAGAGCGGCGCGGTGCTGATCAAACGCTACGGTTTTGATGCTGATAAACACGCAGCATACATCCAGAAAATCCTCGGTCGTTTTGAAAACCCGTATCTGAAAGATGACGTTGAGCGCGTGGGTCGTCAGCCGCTGCGTAAACTGAGCGCGGGCGACCGCCTGATTAAACCGCTGCTGGGCACGCTGGAATACGGCCTGCCGCACGCTAACCTGGTGAAGGGCATCGCTGCCGCCATGCACTACCGCAGCGAGCAGGACCCGCAGGCGATTGAGCTGGCTCAGCTGATTGATGACAAAGGCGCGCAGGCTGCGCTGGCGCAGATCTCCGGTCTGGATGCCAACAGTGACGTAGTTGCGGAGGCGGTCAGCGCATACAACGCAACCAAATGATGCAGAGTCCGGCGCAGGTTAGCCTGCGCCCGAATAACAGATTGTCAGATATGCAGGCAATAATGGAACAAACCCAGGCCTTTGAAAATCGTGTGCTTGAGCGTCTGAATGCTGGCAAAACCGTACGAAGTTTCCTGATTGCCGCCGTCGAGCTGTTAACCGAGGCGGTGAACATTCTGGTGCTTCAGGTGTTTCGCAAAGACGACTACGCGGTAAAGTATGCTGTAGAACCGTTACTGGACGGAGACGGACCGCTGGGCGATTTATCGGTACGGCTGAAGCTGATTTACGGTCTTGGCGTGCTGAACCGCCAGGAGTATGAAGACGCCGAGCTGTTAATGGCGCTGCGCGAAGAGCTCAATCATGACGGTAATGAGTACACCTTTACCGATGATGAGATACTGGGGCCCTTCGGCGAACTGCACTGCGTATCCGCGCTCCCTCCCGCACCTCAGTTTGATAACAGCGACCCTGAGCTGTACGCGATGCAAAAGCTGCGTTATCAACAGGTTGTGCGCTCCACCATGGTGCTTTCCCTGACTGAGCTGATTTCTAAAATCAGCTTAAAAAAAGCGTTTCAGAAGTAAGCCCGCACACATTGGTGTATCCTTCCCTGTAAATTCCCCGTTTTCAGAGTTATTTGTCATGAAAGAAGTCGAAAAGAACGAAATTAAACGCCTGAGCGACCGTCTGGATCTGATCCGCCATCAGATGGCTGGCCTCTCCCTGGTCGATTCCGCCGAGAAATATGCCGAGCTGGAAAAAGAGTCCGTGAAGCTGGAGGCGGAAATTGAGCGCCTGCGCGAAGTGAAAGGCCAGAAGCTGAGTAAAGAAGCGCAGAAGCTGATGAACATGCCGCATCGCCGCGCGATCACCAAAAAAGAGCAGGCCGACATGGGTAAGCTGAAGAAAAGCGTCCGTGGCCTGGTGGTGGTGCACCCGATGACTGAGCTTGGCCGCGAAATGGGCCTGAAAGAGATGACGGGTTTTTGTAAGACCGCGTTTTGATCGTCCTCCCCTGCCGCTGCGGCAGGGGAAACTCAGTTGTAAATCAGGTTAAACGTCGCCATCGCATCCGCTTTTCCCGCCGTCACGTTCTCTTCCGTCTGAATGTAATGCGCATCAAACCAGAAGGTTTGCGTCTGGTTATCCCCCACTTGCCCAAGCGCCGACACCTGCGGGGTGTTCCACGGTACCACCTGCCCCTGAACCGAACCGGTATTGTCACCGTAAAGCAGTTCGATCCCGACACCGCTGGCGCTATCCTCCTGCTTCGTCAACGCCAGCGCCCGATCGTTGCCCGGCGTGGTATCGCCAAAGAAACCCATCTTCACCGCCGTGTTATTTTCGCAGGTCACCGGAATGCTGAAGCGTCCGCCTCCGGCGCGGGAGCCGATGCCGTGAAATTCACGCTGGCTCACGCTCCCCATGGGAACAAGAATGCTGCGAGAGCCCACTGAACAGCTGGTACGCCTGACGGTGAAGCTGGCGAGATGGATCTGTACCGGTGTCGCCACGTTGGTGGCGCTGGCTTGATTTTCTCCCGCCTGCAATATCAGCGATCCGACGTTTTGCTCCTGGGAATTGGCGTTATCGTCAGGCATGGCGCTGGTCGTTGGAATTTTGTAAAACACCACCCAGAACTGCATTTTGTACGTTGAGGCGCTGGCAAAGGCGGGGTTTTGCGATGCGTCGCAAATGCGCCGGGACTCATTGCCATTCACCGGGCTGGTGCCGTCAATATAGCGTATCGCATCGGCGCCGCAGTACTGCTGTTCCCGGAATCCCAGCGCGTAGCCGATGCCGTCGATCTGAGTTTTGTAGACGTGACGTGACGCGCCGTCTTCACCAACCACGGTGCCGACGGGGTTATCCACGTCGACAAAGCCGATACTACGCCAGGCATCATTCCCGCCATCACAGCTGTAGAAATCCGCCCCGGTAGACTGTATCGGCGCTGAGATCGGCGTCCAGTCAGCCGTGCCGGGCGCATACCCAATGGCATAAGGCACCTGAACGACCCACTGATCGCGCGTGGTGCGGCAGGTTGAAGTCTGGGCATGGGCATGAAAACTCAGCATGCCAAAAAGCGAAAGAAGGCTCAGATAGAAAAACCAGTGAATTAAACGACGCATGATATTCCTCTAATGGCACTCAACGGACAGCGTGGCGATACCGGGGGCCATATGAGTTTTCCCCAGTCTGAAAGGTGTCTGGCATTGCTGCTGCTCTCCGTCCTGATACCAGGTGACGCGCAGGGTGCCGCGCTCTGGTACGCCGCTCAGGTAGGCCTGACCGCCGTCAGCGACCATGCTTCGGTTTGCAGAATGGCGGTTCTGCTCCACCACTTCAGCCTGCGCGCCAAACGGCAACGGTTCGCCGTGGTAGCGCGGGAAAACAGAACGCGATAACCAATGTGGGTTTTGTAATTGGCCAGTACCACCGCGCCGCTGGTGGGAATGAGCGTCAGACCGCTCTGCTCAACGTCGACGTTCTCACCCAGCGTCGCCGTATCAAGACTGACGGTATTTTTGCGATACGCCGAGAGCGTTGGCATGACCGCATAGCCGCGGCTGTCGGTATGGATCCCGTTGTAGCCCTCCGGCTCAACGTTCGCCGCACCGGGCACGCGCAGCAGGGCGACGGTATCGCCCAGCGGCTGGCTAAGCGTGACGCCATACTGCGTGGCGATAACGCCTCCGGCGAGTCCGAGGCTCGCGTTGCTACCGCTTCGGCTGTGGTCATAACCGAGGCTGACGTTGCCGTAGCCACCGTTGTATTGCAGCGCCAGGCTGGTACTGTCGGCTTGTCCCTCGCTGGCCTTACTCTGCTGAACGCTGTAATTCAGGTTGCGGTTCGCCAGCGCACTGCCGTTGAGTGACACCTGCTGCGTGGTCATCCCACGATTGTTGTGGTTGATGAAGTAACTGACCGAGCTGTCCGGTAAGCAGTGACCAAGCGGAACATTGACGTTAAACGACACGGTACGATCGGGATGCTGCTCAAGCGCTGAGTCGGTGTAGTCATACCCCGCGCCCCAGGTAATGCCCCGCCAGCTGGTGTACCAGCCAATGTGGATGGTTTTATCCTGCCCGGACGTATGCCAGTAATCCTGCATCCATGCCGAGACGCTGAGGCTGCCGAACTGACCCAGCGTCTGTGAAAAGGTGACCTGCGAGCGGCTACGGCGATTATTGAGTTGCAGTTGTTGGCTGTCAGACTGATTCAGTTCACTAAATTCATAGTAATTGCGCGAGGCATAGCGATAACTCGCCAGGTTGAAGGCGGTGCCGGTAGCGCTGAAATCTTTCTGGTACTGAATGCGCCACGCCTGCCCCATCGCGCTTTTGCCGTCGGGTAAACGGCTTTTTGCCAGCGTATCGTCAATGCCCAGCGAGCCAAATGCACCAAACCCTCTGCCTACGCCAATTGCACCGGCCTGATAGTTGCTCGCCGTACGAAAGCCGCCATACACCGTCATCCTGGAGAGCAGACCGTAGAAGAAAGCGCCTTCAACAAACTCAGGCGAACGCGCATCGCCGGAGCCGGAGTGAAATCGTCCGGCGTTGAGGCTGTATTTCAGGCTGCCCTGGCGTCGCATAAACGGCACCGCAGAATAGGGTTGGGTAAAGACGCGCGTTGAGCCGTCACTTTCCGTGATCGTAACCTGTAGATCGCCACTTTGTGCACCCGGGAACAGATCGTTAATGATAAATGGCCCGGCGGCCACCCAGGTTTCATAGATCACATAGCCATTTTGCGAAACGGAGACTTTAGCGAAGCTGTGTGCGACGCCGCGGATGGTTGGTGCGAAGCCGCGCTGGCTGTCGGGCAACATGCTTTCGCTTGATGAGAGCTGTACCCCGCGAAACGCCACGCTATCGAAGACGTCGCCTGCGGTCCAGGCATCGCCGATCCGTAGCTGGCTGTTAAGACGGCGAATATCCCGGCTCAGCCAGCTACTTTGCGACTGAAAATGGTCGCCGCCCGCGTCGCTGTGGCTCCAGGCCGAAGTATTGCGCAACCGCCACGCCCCCAGATTGATGCCGTTACGCAGGCTCAGATAGCTGGATGTCGTGACCCCGCTCTGATGACGGGCCTGACCGCCCGACAGACTGTAATCAGTAAATGCCGCCGAGATACCATCGTCCCACTGCGACTGCGGCACGTAGCCACGGCTGCGGTGTTTCATCGCCGCCTGCGGCAGGCTGAGAAAAAGACGCTGTTGATTGAAATCATAAGAGGTTCGCGCTGCCGGAATAAAATCCTCGAGGTGCGTGAACGTTTCTCCCTCCTGCAACCGGGAGAATGCAGGAATGGCCCCTACATTTACGCCAAGCGCTTCCAGCAGCGATACGCTAAAAACGGGTTGCAGGTTGCCTTTCTCATTGACGAAGGTGATCTCCTGATGTCGCTCCTCGCGTCCGTTAATCTCCAGCGTCACGAGCCAGGTGCCTGGCATTTGCCCGCCCTTTTCAGAGAAATAGTGCAGATCCGCCGTTTTCTGTTCGGTAGAGGAAAGCTCCAGCGCGGCGGGATCAAAGTAATCCTCGGCCATCCCCGCGCGGCTGAAGCTAAGCAGCAACACCGAAAGCGGCGCGTAACGAAACAGGCGAAAAGGCATGGTCTTAAAGAGGCTGGGTGTGGGTGGCGGTGATGGCACCAAAATCATTAATAGCCGACCAGCTTACGCCCCCGGAGGCGGACACAGGCCATTCACGGGTTTCCCCTGGACCGATCATGCCCGGCTGCTCAATTTTATGCCCGCCAACGGACAGCCGATAAAAAGAGACGTAGTATGGCGTCGGGTTGGCGGCCTTAAGCCCTTTTCCCGTCCGCGAAAACGTTATTTTCTGCCAGGCAGTGGCAGCGTCCCCTTTCAGATTGTCCGGGCGGTAGAAAATTTTAAATTTCGATTTAACGTTAACTTGTAATTCGTTGCTGCTCTCTTTTGGCTTTGGCGCAATCGCTTTAATATCGAGCCAGAATACAGATTCACGATCTGTAGGCAGCGGAGTGCCGGTATATTGAATACGCAGCGTGTTGGTCTGCTCCGGATCAAGTCTGAACAGAGGTGGCGTGACAATAAATGGCGCAGCGTTATTTTTACCCTGCCCATCGCCTTCAACCCACGACTGAATAAGATAGGGAACCGCACTTTCCATATTAGAAACAGAAAATGCCACCTCCTTGCTGTGTTGTGGGTATACGATCCGTGTTCCCCCCATTACAACGCCAGCGGAAACTGACGCAGAACTAACCATTAATGCAGTGAGCATAATATACGATAAACGTTTCATCATTATTATCTCTGGAGGTGGCTGACAGTGAAATCAGTTATAAACCATCAGGAAGTTAGAAACGGCGTTAACATCGCCGGCGTTGATTTCCGTGCCATCTTTGTCAAGCGCGGCATAGAAAGTTAATTCAGCATTGCCTTCAGCATCCGGTGCGGTTGTTTCAGATACCGTACCCGGTTTAATCGCCGTGCTGCGATCGCTGTTATATAGCTTCACGCCGACGCCCGTCGCCATACCCTCGCCTGGCGTAACCTGTAGCAGTGTGTCATTCACCGTATCTTTGGTTCCGTCAAACAGTACCGCAACCGATTCAACCGTCTTCGGGCAGTTTTCCACGTTGATTTTGAACTCGCGCGGCGTCGTTTCGTTGTGATCGTCAAAGTAGCTTTGTGCCCACGCCCCAAGGTCTACCGTTTTGTTTTTGGAGGCCGGAGTAATATCACAGGAAATAAGGGTAATCTTCCCGGTAAAATTGATCACCCCGCCCGTGCTTTGCGAACCCGCACCGGTATCCAGAGAAGCATTAACGCCAGAATCACTGCTTGCCAGTACCGATTGAGAAGATAACAGCAGCCCCGCCGCGGCAATCGCCAGCGCCACATTTTTGATTTTCATTTGGAACACTTTCCCCTCTGTAAATTAAACAGATATAGACTTGTTGTACCAGGTACAATAACCGCTATAAGGATTTAAAAACGCCACCGAAAGGGTTTTAGCAGAATGGGTGACGCGACCTTATAGAATAAAGCAGGGTCCATCCCATGGTGATAATCCGTATATTTTCAGAAGGCCATACACAGATATCCTTCAACTGAGGAATGACTTCTGGCCGAAAATAACACTGAATACGTTGTGGTTAGTAATAAATTTAAAATCTTCTGTTACGTTGCTTCTGAATAAATAGTAAATCAAATACCTTTTAACGTCTACGTATTGAAAAGCAATACGCCGCGTCTGTAAACATTCTGGAATTAACACTCAGCTAACAAATTTAACCCCTTTCGATTGCCCTGATAATTATTAATCTGCTTTTAATACCGAAACTAAATTACAAGTGAGCCAACTGATCATTGTTTGATCAATTTATTTCAGAATATTATTAGCCAAAAAATGTCACTTCAGCAAAAAATTCTTTTCCTTTATCCTGAAAAATCACGGTTAAACAGGATATTTCCTTATCGATCAGCAATTGATCTTTTGTAATACACTGTTAAAATCTATATGTGAAATTTACCTTAATTAAAATTTTTTGCTACAGCTTCGATTTCGCATTTTTAACCAAAAAAAATTTTTATTTATAGTAAATATATCACTCTGCTCACACATATATAGCTTTTCAAAAACACAAATAAAACAAACAAACCTCATTCGATTCACGCAATGTTATCACCTCCCCATTTTATTCAACCTCTTTTACGCGCCTTATCTGCTCAAAAGGCGAAGGTAATGCCCTCAACCTGACTATCGCTCCCTACGCACACAGTGAGTTGATTTTGCGGGTTTGGTCCTACCAATCATGCGTAAAGCTATCCATCGTTCACAGTTTCGATGCTTCACTTCACAAAATCATTGCCGAACAGCAACACTTGGTTAACCATTTATTGCCATTAACCCTACATCACAATATTGGAAGGACCACTTTTACACTAAGTGTGACGCTGAGATGAGCAGAGACTCACCCGACCGAACACCTGTGTGGTCCTCAGGAGACCTGCATGAGCCTCTGGCAACAAAACTACGATCCGGCCGGGAATATCTGGCTGTCGAGCCTGATCGCATCGCTACCGATCCTGTTCTTCTTCTTTGCGCTGATAAAGCTCAAGCTGAAGGGCTACCTTGCCGCAACGTACACCGTTGCCATCGCCCTGCTGGTGGCGCTGTTCTTCTACAAAATGCCGGTCGATCGCGCGCTGGCCTCCGTGGTGTATGGTTTCTTCTACGGCCTGTGGCCGATTGCGTGGATCATCATCGCCGCCGTCTTTGTCTACAAAATCTCGGTGAAAACCGGGCAGTTCGACATTATTCGCTCGTCGATTCTCTCTATTACGCCAGACCAGCGTTTACAGATGCTGATTGTCGGTTTCTCCTTCGGGGCGTTCCTTGAAGGGGCGGCAGGATTTGGCGCGCCGGTGGCGATCACCGCCGCCCTGCTGGTCGGGCTGGGCTTTAACCCGCTGTATGCCGCTGGCCTGTGCCTGATTGTGAACACCGCCCCGGTGGCGTTCGGCGCGATGGGTATTCCTATTCTGGTGGCGGGCCAGGTGACCGGGCTGGATAGCTTCGAGATCGGCCAGATGGTGGGCCGCCAGCTGCCGTTCCTGACCATTATTGTGCTGTTCTGGATCATGGCGATTATGGACGGCTGGCGCGGCGTGAAGGAGACCTGGCCTGCGGTGATGGTCGCGGGCGGTTCGTTCGCCATTGCCCAGTATCTCAGCTCCAACTTCCTCGGCCCGGAACTGCCGGACATCATCTCTTCCCTGGTGTCGCTGGTCTGTCTGACGCTGTTCCTGAAACGCTGGCAGCCGGTACGTATCTTCCGCTTTGCTGACATGGGCGCATCGCACGTGGATCAGACGCTGGCGCGCACCGGCTATACCGCCGGACAGATTGTGCGCGCGTGGTCACCGTTCCTGTTCCTGACCGCCACCGTGACGCTGTGGAGCATTCCGCCGTTTAAAGCCCTGTTCGCCCCGGGCGGCTCGCTGTACGACATGGTGATTAATATCTCCGTGCCGTTCCTCGACAAAATGGTCGCCCGTATGCCGCCGGTGGTGCACGACGCCACGCCATATGCGGCAGTGTTTAAGTTCGACTGGTTCTCCGCCACCGGCACGGCCATCCTGTTTGCCGCTATCCTTTCCGTAGTGTGGCTGCGCATGAAGCCTGCCGCCGCGGTGCAGACCTTTGCGGCGACGATTAAAGAGCTGATGCTGCCGATTTACTCCATCGGCATGGTGCTGGCGTTCGCGTTTATTTCGAACTACTCCGGCCTGTCGTCGACGCTGGCGTTAGCGCTGGCGCATACCGGCCACGCGTTTACCTTCTTCTCGCCGTTCCTCGGCTGGCTGGGGGTGTTCCTGACCGGTTCAGATACGTCATCTAACGCCCTGTTTGCCGCCCTACAGGCCACGGCCGCGCAGCAGATTGGCGTGTCGGACGTGCTGCTGGTCGCCGCGAACACCACCGGCGGCGTGACCGGGAAGATGATCTCGCCGCAGTCCATCGCCATTGCCTGTGCCGCGGTGGGGCTGGTAGGCAAAGAGTCGGATCTGTTCCGCTTTACCGTGAAACACAGCCTGATATTTACCTGCATGGTGGGCGTGATCACCACATTGCAGGCCTATGTCTTAACCTGGATGATTCCATGATAGTGATGCCCAGACGCCTGTCCGACGAGATTGCCACTCGCGTACGGGCGCTGATAGAAGAACAACAGCTGGAAGCGGGCATGAGATTGCCCGCCGAGCGTCAGCTTGCCGCTCAGCTTGGCGTGTCGCGCAATTCACTGCGCGAAGCGCTGGCGACGCTGGTCAGCGAAGGGGTGCTGCTGAGCCGTCGCGGCGGCGGCACCTTCGTGCGCTGGCAGCATGACGACTGGTCCGAACAAAACATCGTGCAGCCGCTGAAGACGCTGATGGAAAACGACCCGGACTACAGCTTCGACATCCTCGAAGCGCGTCACGCCATCGAAACCAGCACCGCGTGGCACGCGGCGATGCGGGCAACCGACGCCGACAAAGAGAAGCTCAAAGCCTGTTTTGAAGCCACGCAAAGCAGCGACCCGGACATCGCCTCCCAGGCGGACGTGCGGTTCCATCTGGCGATTGCCGAGGCCTCGCACAACGTGGTCCTGCTGCAAACCATGCGCGGGTTCTTCGACCTGCTGCAATCCTCCGTGAAGCAGAGCCGCCAGCGCATGTATCTGGTGCCGCCGGTGTTTGCCCAGCTGACCGAACAGCACGAGGCGGTGCTCAACGCCATTCTGGCCGGTGATGCCGAGGCCGCGCGCAAGGCGATGATGGCGCATCTCGGCTTCGTGCATACCACCATTAAACGATTCGATGAAGATCAGGCCCGACAGGCGCGTATTACCCGTCTGCCTGGCGAGAGTGATATTTCCAGGGAGAACAAAGCATGATTATTTCAGCAGCCAGTGATTATCGCGCCGCGGCACAGCGCATTTTGCCCCCGTTCCTGTTCCACTACATTGACGGCGGGGCGTATGCCGAATACACCCTGCGCCGCAACGTGGAAGACCTGTCGGAGGTGGCCCTGCGCCAGCGCGTGCTGAAGAATATGTCTGACCTGAGCCTTGAGACGAAGCTGTTTAACGAGACGCTCTCCATGCCGGTAGCGCTCGCACCTGTCGGCTTATGCGGCATGTATGCCCGCCGGGGCGAAGTGCAGGCCGCCGCCGCCGCAGATGCCAAAGGCATTCCGTTTACCCTTTCCACCGTGTCCGTCTGCCCGATTGAAGAAGTCGCCCCGACCATCAAGCGCCCGATGTGGTTCCAGCTGTACGTCCTGCGCGATCGCGGTTTTATGCGCAACGCGCTGGAGCGCGCCAAAGCGGCGGGCTGCTCAACGCTGGTCTTTACCGTCGACATGCCCACGCCGGGTGCGCGCTACCGTGATGCCCACTCCGGCATGAGCGGCCCTAACGCCGCCCTGCGCCGTTACTGGCAGGCGGTGACGCATCCGCAGTGGGCGTGGGATGTCGGGCTGAACGGCCGTCCGCACGATCTGGGTAATATTTCGGCCTACCTCGGTAAACCGACCGGTCTGGAAGATTACATCGGCTGGCTGGCGAACAATTTCGATCCGTCGATCTCATGGAAGGACCTGGAGTGGATCCGCGAATTCTGGGACGGACCGATGGTGATCAAAGGGATCCTCGACCCGGAAGATGCCCGCGACGCGGTGCGTTTTGGCGCCGATGGGATCGTGGTCTCTAACCATGGTGGCCGCCAGCTTGACGGGGTGCTCTCCTCCGCACGCGCCCTGCCGGCTATTGCCGATGCGGTGAAAGGCGATATTGCGATCCTGGCCGACAGCGGCATCCGCAACGGGCTGGACGTGGTGCGCATGATTGCGCTGGGCGCGGACAGCGTGCTGCTGGGCCGTGCGTATCTGTACGCGCTGGCCACCAGCGGCCAGGCGGGCGTGGCGAATCTGCTCAACCTGATCGAGAAAGAGATGAAGGTGGCGATGACCCTGACCGGGGCGAAGTCGATCAGCGAGATCAGCAAAGACTCGCTGGTGCAGGAGCTCAGTAAGCTGCCTGCGGCGCTGGCCCCCCTTTCTCAGGGAAACGCGGCCTGATCTCCCCCGGTTAGCCTCCCTTCTCCCGCGCCCGACTTCCCCCTCGGGCGCTTTTTTTTGTCGAAAATAACACCTGCGTAACATTCTGGATAAGAAAATTTGACACACCCCGCCCCGCCGCAATTGTATAGACAAGCAAATACAAGAACACAAAAACAACATCACATCGGAGGGGAACGTATGACGTATTCAGGTCGGGTGGATATTCAGCAGGTGATCGATGAAAGTCCTTTTTCAGGGTTTCACTGGCTTCTTATTGTGCTGGGCTTTCTGGTGCTGGCGATCGATGGGTTTGATACCGCAGCGATGGGTTACATTGCGCCTACGCTGTCGACGGAGTGGGGAATACATAAACAGGATCTGGGGCCGGTGCTGAGTGCGGCGCTGCTGGGGCTGTCGCTGGGTGCCCTGATTGCAGGTCCGGTATCGGACCGGATGGGACGCAAGCGCGTACTGGTCTTTTCATGCCTGTTCTTCGGCCTAGCGAGCCTGGGCACGGCCTGGGCGCAAAGTCTGAATACCCTGACGCTATGGCGATTTATGACCGGTCTCGGGCTGGGTGCCGCGATGCCTAACGCCATCACGCTGATCTCAGAGTTTGCCCCCCAGCGCTGCCGCGCCATGGCAATTAACACCATGTACTGCGGCTTTCCGCTGGGTGCGGCGGGCGGCGGGGCGATCTCGTCCTGGCTTATCCCTCACCATGGCTGGCGAAGCGTGCTGCTGACCGGCGCGATTGCGCCGCTGATTTTAACGGTGCTGCTGGCGCTGCTGTTGCCGGAGTCGGTGAAGTTTCTGGTGCAGCGCGGGAAAGACGTCGCCCAGGTTCGCCGCATCGCCAGCCGGTTCGCCCGCAGCACGCTGGATAGCGTCACGGGCTTTTTCCTCGCGGAGGAGAAAGTCGCGTCGAAAAAAGGCAGCGTGTCGCAGCTGTTTTCCATGCCCTGGCTGCCCGGCACCCTGATGCTGTGGGTCACCTATTTTATGGGGCTGGTGATTTATTACGTCCTGCTGAGCTGGATGCCAACGCTGATGCAGGGGATGGGATATGCGCTGGCGGAATCCGCCTGGCTTACCTCGCTGTTCACCTTCGGCGGCACCGCTGGCATTTTGCTCGCGGGCTGGATGATGGACCGCTGGGAAGCGCACAAGGTGGTCGCGTGTGGTTTCGTGCTGACGATGGGCCTGATTCTTTTACTCGGCATTGAGCATAACCATATCGCCCTGTTTGGCGGGTTAATTTTCCTGATGGGGATCGCGATGAACGGCGCGCAGTCGGGCATGCAGACCCTGGCCGCCACCTTTTACCCTACCGAGTGCCGAGCGACGGGTATCGCCTGGATGCAGGGGATCGGCCGCTTCGGCGGCGTGGCGGGCACCATGACCAGCGCCCAGCTTCTTTCCATGCAGTGGCAGGCGGACAGTATTTTAATGATCCTCAGCGTACCTGCTCTCGTGGCTGCGGCGGCAACCGTCTACAAAATGCTGTATAGCCGCGCGCAGGAGCCGGGCGTCGCCTAGTCCCTCTCTTTTCTGCTATTCTGCCCCCGCAATTAAGGGGGCAGCATGCTTAACATCGTCTTATTCGAACCAGAAATTCCGCCGAACACCGGCAATATTATCCGCCTGTGCGCCAACACCGGTTTTCGTCTGCACATTATTGAGCCGATGGGCTTTACGTGGGACGACAAACGTCTGCGCCGCGCGGGGCTGGACTACCATGAGTTTACCGCCGTCGTTCGTCATCACGATTACGCCGCGTTTCTGGGATCCGAAAATCCACAGCGCATGTTCGCCCTGACCACCAAAGGTACGCCAGCGCACAGCGCCGTAAGCTATCAGGACGGGGATTATCTGATGTTTGGTCCGGAAACCCGCGGCCTGCCGGCCACCATTCTGGATGCCCTGCCCGCTGAGCAGAAAATTCGTATTCCGATGATGCCGGACAGCCGCAGCATGAACCTGTCGAATGCGGTGTCGGTGGTGGTGTATGAGGCGTGGCGCCAGCTGGGTTATCCCGGCGCGATATTGCGTAGCTAAAACAGTTCGGGTGGCTTACGCCACCCGATTCGTCGTGTTTAGCCTGCTACCGCGATACGTTTCATATCGGTCATGTAGCCGCGCAGTTTCTGGCCCACTTTCTCGATTTCGTGGCTGCGAATCGCTTCGTTGACGTCACGCAGCTGCGCGTTATCAACCGCACCTTCCGCAATCGCCTGGCCCAGATCGCCCGCTTGCAGGGTGGTCATGAACTCTTTCAGCAGCGGTACGCAGGCGTAAGAGAACAGGTAGTTACCGTACTCGGCGGTATCGGAGATCACCACGTTCATCTCATACAGACGCTTACGGGCGATGGTGTTCGCGATCAGCGGCAGCTCGTGCAGCGATTCATAGTACGCAGATTCTTCAATGATGCCCGAATCCACCATGGTTTCGAACGCCAGCTCAACGCCCGCTTTCACCATCGCGATCATCAGGACGCCTTTATCGAAGTACTCCTGCTCGGTGATCTTGCCGTCATACTGTGGTGCGGTTTCGAACGCGGTTTTACCGGTCTCTTCGCGCCAGGTCAGCAGTTTCTTATCGTCATTCGCCCAGTCCGCCATCATGCCGGAAGAGAACTCGCCGGAGATGATGTCGTCCATATGTTTCTGGAACAGCGGCGCCATGATGGTTTTCAGCTGTTCAGAGAGTGCGAACGCGCGCAGTTTTGCCGGGTTGGACAGACGGTCCATCATCAGCGTAATGCCGCCCTGCTTCAGCGCTTCGGTGATGGTTTCCCAGCCGAACTGAATCAGTTTTTCCGCGTATGCCGGGTCGGTGCCTTCTTCCACCAGCTTGTCGAAGCACAGCAGAGAGCCAGCCTGGAGCATGCCGCACAGGATGGTCTGCTCGCCCATCAGGTCAGATTTCACTTCCGCAACGAAGGAAGATTCCAGCACGCCCGCACGATGACCGCCGGTGGCCGCTGCCCAGGCTTTGGCAATCGCCATGCCTTCGCCTTTCGGATCGTTTTCCGGGTGAACGGCGATCAGCGTCGGTACGCCGAAGCCACGTTTGTACTCTTCGCGCACTTCGGTGCCCGGACACTTCGGTGCCACCATCACTACGGTGATGTCTTTACGGATCTGCTCGCCCACTTCAACGATGTTGAAGCCGTGAGAGTAACCCAGCGCGGCGCCGTCTTTCATCAGCGGCTGTACGGAACGCACAACGTCAGAGTGCTGCTTGTCTGGCGTCAGGTTAACCACCAGATCCGCCTGCGGGATCAGCTCTTCGTAGGTGCCCACTTTGAAGCCGTTTTCGGTCGCTTTACGCCAGGAAGCGCGCTTTTCAGCAATCGCTTCTTTGCGCAGGGCGTAGGAGATATCCAGCCCGGAGTCACGCATGTTCAGGCCCTGGTTCAGACCCTGTGCGCCACAGCCGACAATGACCACTTTTTTACCCTGAAGGTAGCTCGCGCCATCAGCAAATTCATCGCGCGCCATGAAGCGGCATTTGCCCAGCTGCGCCAGCTGCTGGCGCAAGTTCAGTGTATTAAAGTAGTTAGCCATGGGTGATACCTCGTGATGTTGTGTGTCTTATTGTTCGGTTCGCGTTTCAGCGAGAATGTACCCACATTACAACAGGAAATTTATTGCGGAAATTGATATATTCACAACGTCACATTGCAATTTTTGCAATGTAAAAAGAGGGAGTGGAATCGGTGGATTTACGCGATCTGAAAATGTTCCTGCACCTGGCGGAAAGCCGTCACTTTGGCCGCAGCGCCCGGGCGATGCACGTCAGCCCCTCCACGCTGTCGCGCCAGATCCAGCGCCTTGAGGAAGACCTCGGCCAGCCGCTGTTCGTGCGCGATAACCGCACCGTCACCCTCACGGAAGCCGGTGAAGAGCTGCGCATCTTTGCTCAACAGACGTTATTACAGTATCAGCAGCTGCGGCACACCATCGACCAGCAGGGGCCGTCGCTTTCCGGCGAGCTGCATATTTTCTGCTCCGTGACCGCTGCCTACAGCCATCTTCCCCCCATTCTCGACCGCTTCCGCGCGGAACATCCGTCGGTTGAAATTAAGCTCACCACCGGCGATGCCGCCGACGCGATGGAAAAAGTGGTAACGGGCGAAGCGGATCTGGCGATTGCCGGAAAACCGGAAACGCTGCCGGGGGCGGTGGCGTTCTCGATGCTGGAGAATCTGGCGGTAGTGTTGATTGCCCCGGCGCTGCCCTGCCCGGTGCGCAACCAGGTCTCGGTGGAGAAACCGGACTGGTCCACGGTGCCGTTTATCATGGCCGATCAGGGGCCGGTGCGCCGCCGCATTGAGCTGTGGTTCCGCCGCCAGAAGATCAGCAACCCGTCGATTTACGCCACGGTCGGCGGCCATGAGGCGATGGTGTCGATGGTGGCGCTCGGCTGCGGCGTGGCGCTGCTGCCGGAAGTGGTGCTGGAAAACAGCCCGGAGCCGGTGCGCAATCGCGTGATGATTTTAGAACGCAGCGACGAGAAAACGCCGTTCGAGCTAGGCGTGTGCGCACAAAAAAAGCGGCTGCATGAGCCGCTTATTGATGCGTTCTGGAAGATATTGCCGAACCACTAAAGCCGGGTGGCGCTGCGCTTACCCGGCCTACACGCAGTTCAACCCTTAGCCCGCCAGGAAGAAACGGAACGCCGGGTTGTGGGTTTCATCATGGCACTCATAGCCCAGCTCGTTCAGGCGCGTTTCGAAATCCGGTTCGTGCTCGCCCAGCTCGAACGCCGCCAGCACGCGGCCATAGTCGGTGCCGTGGCTGCGGTAGTGGAACAGAGAGATGTTCCAGTGCGTGCCCAACGTGTGCAAAAACTTGAGCAGCGCGCCCGGCGATTCCGGGAACTCGAAGCTGAACAGGCGTTCCTGGAGCGGCTTGGATGGACGGCCGCCGACCATGTAACGCACGTGCAGCTTCGCCATCTCGTCGTCGGAGAGATCGACCACGCTGTAGCCGCCGTCATGCAGCAGGCTGAGGATTTCTTTGCGCTCCTCCACGCCACGGCTCAGACGCACGCCGACAAAAATGCAGGCATCTTTGGCATCGGCAAAGCGGTAGTTGAACTCCGTTACCGAACGGCCGCCCAGCAGCTGGCAGAACTTCAGGAAGCTGCCCTTCTCTTCCGGAATGGTCACCGCCAGCAGCGCTTCACGCTGCTCACCCAGCTCACAGCGCTCGGAAACGTAGCGCAGACCGTGGAAGTTCACGTTGGCGCCGGAAAGCACGTGCGCCAGACGCTCGCCGCGAATATTGTGCTGGGCGATGTATTTTTTCATCCCCGCCAGCGCCAGCGCGCCGGACGGTTCCGCCACCGCACGCACATCCTCGAAGAGATCTTTCATCGCCGCGCAGATAGCGTCGCTGTCGACGGTGACGATATCGTCGAGATACTCCTGGCACAGACGGAACGTTTCGTCGCCAATGCGCTTCACCGCCACACCCTCGGCGAACAGCCCGACGCGCGGCAGATCGACCGGATGTCCGGCGCCCAGCGCCGCCTTCAGGCAGGCAGAGTCTTCCGCTTCAACCGCAATCACTTTGATCTGCGGCATCAGCTGTTTGATCAGCACCGCCACACCTGCGGCTAAGCCGCCGCCGCCCACCGGGACGAAAACGCGGTCGAGATGGGCGTCCTGCTGCAACAGTTCCAGCGCCAGCGTACCCTGCCCGGCAATCACCATCGGGTGGTCGAACGGCGGCACCCAGGTGAAGCCCTGCTGCTGCGCCAGCTCAATCGCTTTGGCTTTCGCTTCGTCAAAATTGGCCCCGTGGAGCAGCACTTCGCCGCCAAACCCGCGCACCGCGTCAACCTTGATATCTGCGGTGGCAACCGGCATCACGATCAGCGCCTTCAGCCCCAGACGCGCCGAGGAGAACGCCACGCCCTGCGCGTGATTGCCCGCCGAGGCGGTAATCACCCCGCGCGCTTTTTGCTCGTCCGTCAGCCCGGCCATCATCGCGTAGGCGCCGCGCAGCTTAAAGCTGTGCACCGGCTGCCTGTCTTCACGCTTCACCAGAATGACGTTGTCGAGACGCGAAGAGAGTTTGTCCATTTTTTGCAGGGGCGTGACCTGCACCGCTTCATAGACCGGCGCGCGTAGCACCGCTCTCAGGTATTCCGCCCCCTCCGGGGCGGCGGATAAGGGTTGTGACTCGGCCATCATTAGCCCCCAAGTTTAGATTTATCGCGCACCGCGCCTTTATCTGCACTGGTGGCAAGGCTCGCGTAAGCGCGCAGGGCGAAGGAGACTTCACGCTGACGATCTTTCGGCGTCCAGGCTTTGTCGCCGCGGGCTTCCTGCGCCTCACGACGGGCCGCAATCTCCTGGTCACTCAGCTTCAGCTGAATGCCGCGGTTCGGAATGTCGATTTCAATCAGGTCGCCATCTTCGATAATCGCGATGTTGCCGCCGCTTGCCGCTTCCGGGGAGACGTGGCCGATGGAGAGACCAGACGTGCCGCCGGAGAAACGACCATCGGTGATCAGCGCGCAGGCTTTGCCGAGGCCCATCGATTTCAGGAAGGTGGTCGGGTAGAGCATCTCCTGCATGCCGGGACCGCCTTTCGGCCCTTCGTAGCGAATGACCACCACGTCGCCTTCCACCACTTTGCCGCCGAGGATGGCGTCTACCGCTTCGTCCTGGCTTTCATACACTTTTGCCGGACCGGTGAATTTGAGGATGCTGTCGTCCACGCCTGCGGTTTTCACAATGCAGCCATTTTCCGCGAAGTTACCGTACAGCACGGCCAGACCGCCGTCTTTGCTGTAGGCATGTTCCAGCGAGCGAATGCAGCCTTCGGCGCGATCGTCATCCAGCGAGTCCCAGCGGCAATCCTGCGAGAACGCCTGGGTGGTACGGATGCCCGCCGGACCGGCGCGATACATGTTTTTCACCGCGTCGTCTTTGGTCAGCATCACGTCGTACTGCTCCAGCGACTCCGGCAGCGTCAGGCCGAGCACGTTTTTCACGTCGCGGTTCAGCAGCCCGGCGCGATCCAGCTCGCCGAGAATACCAATCACGCCACCCGCACGGTGGACGTCTTCCATGTGGTACTTCTGGGTACTCGGCGCGACTTTACACAGCTGCGGCACTTTACGGGAGAGCTTGTCGATGTCGCTCATGGTGAAGTCGATTTCGGCTTCCTGCGCGGCGGCCAACAGGTGCAGAACGGTGTTGGTGGAGCCGCCCATGGCGATATCCAGCGTCATGGCGTTTTCGAACGCCGCTTTGCTGGCGATGTTGCGCGGCAGCGCGCTGGCGTCGTCCTGCTCGTAGTAGCGTTTGGTCAGCTCAACGATGCGCTTGCCCGCGTTAAGGAACAGTTGTTTACGGTCGGCGTGGGTCGCCAGCAGCGAGCCGTTGCCCGGCTGAGAAAGGCCCAGCGCTTCGGTCAGGCAGTTCATGGAGTTGGCGGTGAACATCCCGGAACAGGAGCCGCAGGTCGGGCACGCGGAACGTTCCACCTGGTCGCTCTGCTCGTCAGAGACTTTCGGGTCCGCGCCCTGGATCATCGCATCGACCAGGTCGAGCTTGATGATTTTGTCGGAGAGCTTGGTTTTCCCCGCTTCCATTGGGCCACCGGAGACGAAGATCACCGGAATGTTCAGGCGCAGGGAGGCCATCAGCATCCCCGGGGTGATTTTGTCGCAGTTGGAGATACAGACCATCGCATCAGCGCAGTGGGCGTTAACCATGTACTCCACCGAGTCGGCGATCAGCTCGCGCGACGGCAGTGAATAGAGCATCCCCCCGTGGCCCATTGCGATACCGTCATCCACCGCAATGGTGTTGAACTCTTTCGCCACGCCGCCGGAGGCTTCGATTTGCTCGGCAACCAGCTTACCGAGATCGCGCAGGTGCACGTGGCCCGGCACAAACTGGGTGAAGGAGTTCACCACGGCGATAATTGGCTTGCCGAAATCGGCGTCGGTCATTCCGGTGGCGCGCCACAGTGCGCGGGCACCCGCCATATTACGGCCGTGGGTGGTGGTGGCTGAACGATACTTAGGCATGCTTTATTTACTCCCGTCTGACTATTTAATGGGACGGTGCGTGCCGTCCCAAATTTATATTTAGTGATTAACCTGATCCAACCAGCCGTATTTGTCTTCTGTTTCGCCGCTGAAGAGGCCGAAGAAGGCTTGCTGAATGCGTTTGGTCACCGGACCACAGCGGCCTTCGCCCACCTGAATGCCATCGACGCTACGCACCGGCGTAATTTCAGCCGCGGTACCGGACATGAACACTTCGTCAGCCAGGTACAGGGATTCGCGGGACAGCACCTGCTCGCGCACTTCGATACCCAGATCTTTCGCCAGCTTGATGATGGCGTCGCGGGTGATGCCCGGCAGCGCGGACGAGGTGAATGGCGGGGTGAACAGAATGCCGTCTTTCACTTCAAACAGGTTTTCACCTGCGCCTTCGGAGATGTAGCCATTCACATCCAGCGCGATACCTTCCTGATAGCCGTGACGGCGCGCTTCGCTGCCGACCAGCAGTGAGGAAAGGTAGTTACCGCCCGCTTTAGCCGCAGTCGGGATAGTGTTTGGCGCCACGCGGTTCCAGGAAGAAACCATTGCGTCGATCCCCTGATCCAGCGCTTCCGCGCCCAGGTAGGCGCCCCACGGGAACGCAGCAATGATCACATCGGTGTTATAACCAGCGGGCGGATTGACGCCCATGCCGACATCACCCACGAAGACCAGCGGACGAATATAGGCGCTGGTCAGTTTGTTCTGGCGAATCACCTCGCGGCAGGCTTCCATCAGCTCATCAACGCTTTGGGAGACCGGGAAACGATAAATTTTGGCTGAGTCATGCAGACGCTGCATGTGTTCACGATGGCGGAACACCACTGGCCCTTTGTGAGAATCGTAGCAACGGATCCCTTCAAACACGGAGGTGCCGTAGTGCAGCGCGTGGGACATCACGTGAACTTTCGCGTCTTCCCAGCGAACCATCTCACCATTGAACCAAATGTAATCAGCTTTTTTTGTCGTCATTTTTTCGTCCTGTCACGCTTAAGCGCGGATTTGTTGTGATGTGGTTGTGCTCTGGCAGATGGCAACATGGGCAACGTCTACCAGTTTTGATAACTGACTAAACAGTAAGTCGACCGGCCGCGGGCTGGCAACGGTTAATTCGATACTGATGTTCTGCGCGTCGGTGGCCGTCTCCATATTCATAGAGCAAATCTGAAAGCCACGGTGGCGAACCACGCGCAATACGCGTTCTAACGTTTCCGGGTTGAAGCGAGCCTGCACGGCGACCTGATGTTGCATCATGATAATTTCTCCAGCATTTGTGAGTTACTGGCACCGGGCGGTACCAACGGCCAGACGTTCTCAAGCTCGTCGATTGAGACATGAAGCAGGTATGGCCCTTCGCTTGACAGCATGGTGTCGAGTGCCGCTTCAACCTGGTCTTTACGGGTGATGTGCTGGCCAGGAATGCCGAAGGCGCTGGCCAGGGTGAGGAAATCGGGGTTATCGGTCAGGGTCGTTTCACTGTAACGTTCCTGGAAGAACAGCTGCTGCCACTGGCGAACCATGCCTAAACGCTGGTTATCGAGCAAGACGATTTTCAGCGGTAACTGCTTACGCTTCACGGTGCCGAGCTCCTGGACGTTCATCATGAAGGAGCCGTCACCGGAGATACAGATAACGGTATCGTTCGGACGGGCAACCTGAGCACCCACAGCGGCAGGCAGGCCAAAGCCCATGGTGCCTAACCCGCTCGAGGTGATGAAGTTCTCCGGGCGAGTGTAGGTCATGTGCTGGGCTGACCACATCTGATGCTGGCCGACATCCGTCGTCACCACGCTGTCTGCGGGTTTACGGTCGGACAACTGTTTCAACAGCAGCGGCGCATAGATGGCGTCGCCTGGGTGATCGTAACGCCACGCGTGTTCAGTACGAATATCAGCAGTGTGCTGACGCCATGGGTTGATGTCCAGCGGCTGTTCCAGCGCCATTAACAGCGCGTTAAGATCGCCCTGCAACGCGACATGCGCCTGACGCAGTTTGTTCATCTCCGCCGGGTCGATGTCCATATGGATCACTTTGGCATTCGGCGCGAAGGTATTCAGCTTGCCGGTAACGCGGTCGTCAAAACGGGCGCCGACGGCGATAAGCAAGTCGCATTCCTGCACCGCCAGGTTTGCCGCTTTGGTACCATGCATCCCCAGCATGCCGAGGTAGTACGGGTAATCCGCCTCGACCGCACCGAGACCTTTCAGCGTGCAGGTGGCGGGCATTTGCGTGGTCGCAATGAACGCGCGAAGCGCCGGAACAGCCTGCGCCATGCCCACACCACCGCCTACGTACAGCATCGGTTGTTTGGCCTGCGCCATCATCTGACGCGCCTCTTCCACCTCTGCATGCGGGAACGCATTATCGCTTTCCACGGTAGAGAAATGTGGCTCCAGTTCGCCGAGTGCAACCTGGATATCTTTCGGGATATCAACCAGTACCGGGCCAGGACGGCCAGAGCTGGCAACCTCGAACGCTTCGGCCATCACACGCGGCAGCTCTTCGAGAGACTGAACGAGGAAGCTGTGTTTGGTGCAGGCCAGCGATAAACCGAGCACATCCACTTCCTGGAAGGCATCGGTGCCGATGAATGGAGAGGCCACCTGGCCGGTGATCGCCACCACGGGTACGGAATCGAGCAGCGCGTCAGCCAGGCCGGTGATCAGGTTCGTTGCGCCCGGACCGGAGGTGGCCATACAGACGCCGGTTTTACCGGTCGCACGGGCATAACCGATGGCGGCCATCGCTGCGCCCTGCTCGTGTCGGCACAAGAGGTGTTCCACGCCGCCGTCATACAGTGCATCGTAAATCGGCATAATTGCGCCACCCGGATAACCGAATACGGTTTCGACTCCCTGCGCGCGCAACGCATGTACTACCCATTGTGCCCCATT
Source organism: Enterobacter cloacae complex sp. IR5403 (assembly GCF_049238705.1). Taxonomy (NCBI): domain Bacteria; kingdom Pseudomonadati; phylum Pseudomonadota; class Gammaproteobacteria; order Enterobacterales; family Enterobacteriaceae; genus Enterobacter; species Enterobacter cloacae complex sp. IR5403. The sequence continues at coordinate 70,858 of NZ_JBMKHP010000019.1, forward strand.
CATAGTTAGTTCCCCGTCATAAATCTGGAGAAACAGAATTTTGTGCTAGTCGTCATTCTCTGCTCCTCATTTAAGTTTTTTAGTCATAAAAAAACCCCCGGACCTTTCGGTGCGGGGGTCTTAGTTCGTTAAGGCTTGATTTCTAAGCCTTTCCTCGTCCAAGTGCAGCCCCGCACGGTGGGATAATAATCACCACCACGCTAATCACGACCAGGCTAATCACTCGTAGAAGGGCTGTCATTTTCAGTTCTTTTTGCATCTTGTTCGAAGGAATACCTAAAGAGTTACCACAGATATTTCATCTGACACAAGAATTTTTTATGACCTGTTTCTGTAGCAGGCGAACTATTTCTTTCAAAATCGTTGTTTTATATAGGGAAAAAATAGAAATGAAGATTTTTCATTTTTTTGTCCTGTTTCATCAGGCAAGGGACGCATGATTTCTTTTCTGCGAGGCCAATTCCACCCACATGTAATGATTACATTTTGCCGCTAAAAGGCTGGAACGAGCGCCGTAAATCAGTGCATTAGCGCTAAACAGGAAAAAATGATACTGGCATAGTCACCGCCAAGGAGGGCTTATGTCACTGTCAGTTGTTTATACACGCGCGGCCATTGGCGTGAAGGCACCGCTTATTTCTGTAGAGGTTCATTTAAGTAATGGACTGCCCGGACTGACGCTGGTCGGCTTACCAGAAACGACCGTCAAAGAGGCGAGGGATCGCGTGCGCAGCGCAATTATCAATAGCGGTTATGCTTTTCCGGCGAAGAAGATCACCATTAACCTTGCGCCCGCCGATTTGCCAAAGGAGGGAGGGCGATATGATTTACCTATTGCTATAGCGCTTCTCGCGGCTTCTGAACAGCTCAACACGCCAGGGCTAAGCTCGTGCGAGTTCGTGGGTGAATTAGCGCTTACAGGCGCGTTAAGAGGCGTTCCCGGAGCAATCTCGGGTGCGCTTGAAGCCATACGCGCGGGAAGACAAATCATTGTGGCCAATGAAAATGCCTCTGAAGTTAGCCTTATTGCCGAAAAGGGGTGTCTTGTCGCGGGACATTTGCAGGAGGTTTGCGCCTGGCTGGAAGGCCGACACGAGCTTGCCGAGCCGCAGGAGAATGACGAGGTGGCGCCAGATTCGCCCGAGGATCTCAGCGATATTATGGGTCAGGAACAGGGTAAACGGGCGTTAGAGATAACGGCCGCGGGTGGGCATAACCTGTTACTGATAGGTCCGCCAGGCACGGGGAAAACGATGCTGGCGAGCAGATTGAGCGGCCTGTTGCCACCCCTCAATAATCACGAAGCGCTGGAAAGCGCCGCGATATTTAGCCTGGTCAGTTCTACGTCGCTGCATAAACAGTGGCGCCGCCGTCCTTTCCGCTCTCCACACCACAGTGCGTCTCTTACCGCGATGGTGGGCGGGGGTTCGATCCCCGGTCCGGGTGAAATCTCACTGGCGCACAACGGCATTCTCTTCCTGGATGAATTGCCAGAGTTTGAACGCCGCGTGCTGGATGCATTGCGGGAGCCGATTGAATCCGGCGAAATCCATCTGTCTCGTACACGGGCCAAAATAAGCTACCCTGCGCAGTTTCAGCTGGTCGCCGCGATGAACCCTAGCCCTACGGGTCATTATCAGGGCAATCATAACCGCTGTACGCCGGAACAGACGCTGCGCTATCTGAGTAAGCTGTCCGGCCCCTTCCTCGACCGTTTTGATTTATCTCTCGAGATCCCCCTGCCCCCGCCCGGTCTGCTGAGGCAAACCGGTATCAAAGGCGAAAGCTCAGCAGCTGTGCGTGAACGGGTTATTGCGGCGCAGACGCGGCAGTATGCTCGTCAGAACAGGCTGAATGCCCGGCTGGATAACAGTGGGATCCGACAGTTTTGTTCTCTCAACGCTGAAGATGCAGGCTGGCTGGAAGAGACACTGACGCGGTTTGGGCTATCCATTCGCGCGTGGCAGCGTTTGTTGAAAGTTGCGCGCACGGTCGCCGACGTGGAGGGCTGCCCCGGAATAGAGAGGCGGCATTTGCAGGAGGCATTAAGTTACCGTGCGATCGATCGGCTGCTGTTGCATCTGCAAAAAATGCTGGCGTAAAAAAAGGGGCCGTAGCCCCTTCTCTTCTTAATCGTCAGACTCGGTGTAGTCTTCTGCACCTTCCATCTGCGGCTTGCCGCCAGACAGCGTATGGAAACGCTTAGGACGCTTAATGCGAGCCATATACTTGATCCATACACGTTCTGCATCAGACTGCGGCTCACGCTCACCACGGCAAACAGAGACAAACTGTTTTTCATCTTCGGTTGCCGGTTCACGTTTACCCAGATCCAGCTCGTTAAAGGCATAACCATGGCGCTCAAGAAGTTGAGCTTCTTTGATAGTGAAATCGCCGTGACGAGAGAACCCGCGCGGATAATGTTTATTGTCGAAAAAACGATTAGTCGTCGTAAAGCTTTCCGCCATCCTACACGCTCCTAATTCTTTGGCCGAGCTATTTATGGCGCGGAGTATTAGTTACGCTTGACAGAGTGTAAAACAAAACATTTAAATCATAACGACAAATAATTTTGTGGAGAAAGATGTGGATACGGAATTGCTAAAAACTTTCCTCGAAGTGAGCAGAACGCGACACTTTGGGCGAGCAGCTGAAGCCCTCTACCTGACGCAGTCAGCAGTCAGTTTTCGTATTCGACAGCTGGAAAATCAACTGGGTGTGAACCTTTTTACCCGCCATCGCAACAATATTCGTTTAACCCCGGCCGGTGAAAAGCTGTTGCCTTATGCAGAAACCCTGATGAATACCTGGCAGGCAGCGCGAAAGGAGGTTGCGCACACCTCCCGGCATAATGAATTCTCGATTGGTGCCAGCGCTTCACTATGGGAATGCATGCTCAGCCAGTGGCTTATGCGACTATATCGCACACACAATCATCTGCAATTTGAGGCGAGGATTGCGCAACGTCAATCGCTGGTTAAGCAACTCCACGAGCGGCAGCTTGATCTGCTGATCACCACAGAAGCCCCCAAGATGGACGAATTTAGCAGCCAGATTGTTGGACAGTTTAGCCTGGCGCTTTATGCATCGGAGCCTGCAATGATGAAGGCCGACCTCAATTATTTACGCCTGGAATGGGGGCCTGATTTTCAGCAACACGAGACGGGGTTAATTGCCAGCGATGATATCCCGCAGCTCACGACAAGCTCTGCGGAGATCGCATGCCAGCATCTTCCCGCATTGAAAGGCTGTACATGGTTACCTGTTCGCTGGGCGGATAATAAACCTGCACTCCATGTTGTCACCGATTCGACAACGCTCTCCAGGCCGCTGTATGCCATTTGGCTGCAAAACAGCGATAAGCAGTCACAGATAAAAGATCTGTTAAAAACCAGCATACTGGATTAACGCAAAAGCCTGCGGAGACGCAGGCTGCTTATTCTTCAGGAAGGTGTTGAGCTTTTTTACAGGCAAAAAAAAATCCTTTGCCGAAGCAAAGGATTCTATATGGCAGGGGCGGAGAGACTCGAACTCGCGACACCCGGTTTTGGAGACCGGTGCTCTACCAACTGAGCTACGCCCCTAAAGTTTTTGCCATTAAGCCTGCCGAAAGGGCAGGCTTAATGTCTTAATAAGTGGCGGAACGGACGGGACTCGAACCCGCGACCCCCTGCGTGACAGGCAGGTATTCTAACCGACTGAACTACCGCTCCACCGAATACTTCTGTAACCACCGGATTAATGCACCGGCTTACTACTTAATTTGATGCCTGGCAGTTCCCTACTCTCACATGGGGAGACCCCACACTACCATCGGCGCTACGGCGTTTCACTTCTGAGTTCGGCATGGG
>NZ_JBMKHP010000020.1:0-60733 GCF_049238705.1 Enterobacter cloacae complex sp. IR5403
ACGCTTGCGTACTACGACCGAAAAACCCAGAGTGTGCTCCGGATAGACTGAAAAGTGTTACCTATGTTCCCGGTCTGATCTGTCACCTATGTATCCGGTCATACACTTCGCTTACCGGGCCTACAAAAGCACGAACGTTAACGCGACATCCCCTGCCCCATCTTTATCACCGCCGCAATATTCCTTGCGGCCATCTGTACATTCTGTTGCGCATTTTCCAGCGCGTCCTCCAGCGAGCAGATGGTGTAAATCACGCTGAATACGGCATCCAGTCCGTGCTCATGCACCACGCCAACATCCGCCGTCAGGCTGCCGGCAATGCCGATAACCGGCTTGTTATAGCGTTTCGCGACTCTCGCCACGCCAACGGGCACTTTGCCGTGGATCGTCTGGCTGTCGATACGCCCTTCGCCCGTGATCACCAGATCGGCATCCGCGACCTGTTCATCAAGATGCAGGGCATCGGTGACAATCTCAATCCCCTGACGGAGCTGTGCGCCGCAAAATGCATACAGCGCCGCCCCCATTCCGCCAGCCGCACCGCCGCCCGCCAGGTTTAAGACGTCAATATCCAGATCCCGGGCGATAATTTTTGCGTAATGCGCCAGCGCGTTGTCCAGCGTCCTGACCATCTCCGGCGACGCCCCTTTCTGCGGACCAAATACCGCAGAAGCGCCAGTCTCGCCGATCAGGGGGTTGGTCACATCGCAGGCCACTTCAATTCGACAGTCTGCCAGCCGCTTATCCAGCCCGCTAAGATCGATATGCGCAAGGCTTGCCAGTTCGCCGCCGCCCGGCCCAACGGGCTGTGCTTTCGCATCCAGCAGTTTTACGCCCAGCGCCTGCACCATGCCTGCGCCACCGTCATTGGTCGCGCTGCCTCCAATGCCAATAATGATATGCTTAACGCCCGCATCCAGCGCATGACGGATCAGTTCCCCGGTTCCCCAGGAGGTGGTGATTAACGGGTTACGCTTTGCGGGAGCAACAAGCTCCAGACCGCTCGCTGCCGCCATCTCGATAAAGGCGCTTTTCCCGTCTCCGGATAACCCGAAAAACCCTTCCACCCGTTCACCCAAAGGTCCGGTAACGGGAACATGGACAAGACGCCCATGCGTGGCAGCCACCATCGCTTCCACCGTCCCTTCGCCACCATCGGCAACCGGTAATTTGACATAGTCCGCTGACGGGAAAATTTCGCGAAAACCGACCTCTATCGCCGTCGCCACCTCCAGCGCGCTCAAGCTTTCCTTATACGAGTCCGGAGCGATAACAATTTTCATAAGCCATCCTTACGCATGTTAGTTACGTTAAGCATACACCACGTAAGGGACCACTCATGGGAGCGGTCCCAATGCGCTTATCGTACCATGCACGGACGTTTATTGTCGAATGTCCACTCTGGGATCAGGTATTGCATCGCCAGCGCGTCATCACGCGCGCCCAGGCCGTGTTTCTGGTACAGCTCATGCGCTTTCATGACCTGATCCATATCCAGCTCAACGCCCAGCCCCGGCGTAGCAGGAACTTGCACCATGCCGCCTTTGATTTCAAACGGCTGTTTGGTCAGGCGCTGGTTGCCCTCCTGCCAGATCCAGTGGGTGTCGATGGCGGTAATGTTGCCCGGCGCAGCAGCCGCTACGTGGGTGAACATCGCCAGCGAGATGTCGAAGTGGTTGTTGGAGTGCGAGCCCCAGGTCAGGCCGAACTCATGGCACATCTGCGCCACGCGAACCGAACCCTGCATCGTCCAGAAGTGCGGGTCTGCCAGCGGAATGTCCACCGATTGCAGCGAGAGCGTGTGCCCCATCTGACGCCAGTCGGTCGCGATCATGTTGGTAGCTGTTGGCAGCCCGGTGGCGCGACGGAACTCCGCCATCACTTCACGTCCGGAGAAACCCTGCTCTGCGCCGCACGGATCTTCCGCGTAGGCCAGCACGCCTTTGAGCTGCTTACCGATTTTTATCGCCTCATCAAGCGACCAGGCACCGTTCGGATCCAGCGTGACGCGCGCCTGCGGGAAGCGCTTCGCCAGCGCGGCGATCGCCTCTGCTTCTTCTTCACCCGCCAGTACGCCGCCTTTCAGCTTGAAGTCATTAAAGCCATATTTTTCATACGCGGCTTCCGCCAGGCGCACTACCGCGTCCGGGGTCATCGCTTCATCGTGACGCACACGATACCAGTCGCATTTTTCGTCCGGCTGGCTCTGGTACGGCAGCGGGGTGAGTTTGCGGTTGCCGATAAAGAACAGGTAGCCGAGCATTTCCACTTCGCTGCGCTGTTGGCCGTCTCCCAGCAGGGAGGCGACATTGACGCCCAGATGCTGGCCCAGCAGATCCAGCATCGCGGCTTCAATGCCCGTGACCACATGGATAGTGGTGCGCAGATCAAACGTTTGCAGACCACGGCCACCCGCATCACGATCGGCAAAGGTCGTTCGCACGCGAGTCAGCACATTTTTGTACTCGCCCAGCGTTTTACCCACCACCAGCGGAATGGCGTCCTCCAGCGTTTTACGGATCTTCTCCCCGCCCGGGATTTCACCGACACCGGTATGCCCTGAGTTGTCCTTGATCACCACAATATTACGGGTGAAGAACGGCGCATGGGCGCCGCTCAGGTTCATCAGCATGCTGTCATGTCCCGCGACAGGAATGATCTGCATGGAGGTGACTACAGGGGTAGAAAATGTGCTCATCGTTCGATCCTTTTATCAGTGACGTCCAAATACAGGGCGCTTACGGTCAAATGTCCAGCCGGGGATAAGGTATTGCATCGGGCCTGCGTCGTTACGCGCGCCGCCCGGCAGTTTTTTATACGCTTCATGCGCCTTGTGGATCTGATCCCAGTCAAGCTCCACGCCCAGCCCCGGCGCATCCGGTACGGCAATGGTGCCGTTTTTGATTTCAAGTGGATTTTTGGTCAGGCGCGCTTCGCCTTCCTGCCAGATCCAGTGCGTATCGATGGCGGTCGGGTTGCCCGGCGCCGCCGCGCCAACGTGGGTAAACATCGCCAGCGAAATGTCAAAATGGTTATTGGAGTGGCAGCCCCAGGTGAGCCCCCAGTCATCGCACAGCTGTGCCACGCGCACCGCGCCGGAAAGAGTCCAGAAGTGCGGGTCCGCCAGCGGTATGTCCACCGCATTCAGCATCACCGCATGGCCCATTTCACGCCAGTTGGTGGCGATCATGTTGGTCGCAACCGGCAGCCCGGTAGCGCGGCGGAATTCGGCCATCACCTCGCGGCCAGAAAAGCCCTGCTCGGCGCCGCACGGATCTTCCGCGTAGGTCAGCACGTCGCCCAGCCCTTTGCACAGCGCGATAGCTTCATCCAGCAGCCAGGCGCCGTTCGGATCGACGGTGATGCGTGCCTCCGGGAAGCGTTTTTTCAACGCGCGCACGCTGTCAATCTCCTGCTCGCCGGGCAGAACGCCGCCTTTCAGCTTGAAGTCTTTAAAGCCGTAGCGATCCTGCGCCGCCTCTGCCAGGCGTACCACCGCTTCGCCAGAGAGCGCCTCCTGATGACGCAGGTGATACCACGCGTGGCTGCCCGGCGAGCGTTCCAGATACGGCAGATCGGTTTTCGTCCGGTCGCCAACGTAGAACAGATAGCCCAGCACCGTTACCGCATCACGCTGTTTGCCTGGCCCCAGCAGTTCGCAGACCGGCACGTTCAGCGCCTTGCCCAGTAAATCGAGGAGAGCCGCCTCCAGCGCCGCCACCGCGTTAACGCGCAGTTCAAACGTCCAGGCGCCTTTGCCGAAGGTATCAAAATCCGCCGACTGGTTGCCCTTATGCACCCGCTGAACCACCTTGTTCAGGCGGGCGACCTCCTGCCCAACCACCTGCGGGATGGCGTCGACCAGCGTCTGGTAAATCACCTCTCCGCCAGGCGCTTCCCCGACGCCGGTATTCCCTGCGCTGTCGGTCAGCACCACAATGTTGCGGGTGAACCAGGCGTTATGCGCGCCACCAATGTTGAGCAGCATGCTGTCCTGCCCCGCCACCGGAATGACCTTCATCTCCGTCACGATCGGGCTTGATTGCGTTGTCATCATCCACGCTCCCCAACAGGTTTTAGTTCGATTCGTTTGATGTCACCCACCAGCACCAGATAACTGAGTACCGCCACCAGCGCATGGACGCCTACATAAATCAGCGCGCCGTTGAAGGAGCCGGTGGTGCCGACGATGTAACCGATAGCGATTGGGGTGACAATGCCGGAAATGTTGCCAAACATGTTGAACAGACCGCCGCTCAGGCCGCTGATCTCTTTCGGCGCGGTATCTGCCATCACCGCCCAGCCCAGTGCGCCAATGCCTTTACCGAAGAAGGCCATCGCCATAAAGCCGATAATCATCCACTCCGCGCTGACGTAGTTACAGAACACCATGGTCATGGAGAGCAGCATGCCGAGCACGATTGGCGTTTTACGCGCAATATTCAGCGAACCGGTACGACGCATCAGCCAGTCGGAGATGACCCCGCCAAGCACCCCGCCCACGAAGCCGCAGATGGCCGGCACGGAGGCGACAAACCCCGCCTTCAGAATCGACATCCCACGCGCCTGCACCAGGTAAACCGGGAACCAGGTGATAAAGAAGTAGGTTAAGGCGTTAATGCAGTACTGGCCGAGATAGATACCGATCATCATTCGTGAGCCGACGAGCTGTTTGATCTGCCCCCATTTCTGGCTGAACGGAACTTTAGCTTTCTGGGTTTTCTGATCCATGTTGATCAGCGCCCCACCTTCAGCAATGTAGTCCAGCTCTTTCTTGTTCACGCCCGGATGCTGGTTTGGTTCGTGGATCACTTTCAGCCAGATGAAGCTGATGACGATCCCCAGCCCGCCCATGAAGAAGAAGACGTGCGACCAGCCCACTTCGTGCGTCAGCCAGCCCATGATTGGCGCGAAAATAACCGTCGCAAAGTATTGCGCCGAGTTAAAGATGGCTACCGCCGTTCCCCTCTCCTGCGCCGGGAACCAGGCGGCCACAATACGGCTGTTGCCAGGGAATGATGGCGCTTCCGCTAAGCCCACCAGGAAGCGGAGGGTAAAGAGCGCAATGATAATGCCGAAGCCGCTGAAGATATCCACGAAGCCCTGTAACAGGGTAAACATCGACCAGATGAAAATGGACCAGAAATAGACCCGTTTTGAGCCAAAGCGGTCCAGCAGCCAGCCGCCAGGGATTTGGCCGATTACGTAGGCCCATGAAAATGCGGAGAAAACATAACCCATACCCACCGGATCAAGTCCGATATCTTTTGCCATCTCAGAGCCGGCAATGGATAACGTGGCACGGTCGCCGTAGTTGAAAGAGGTGACGATAAACAGCATCACCACTATCCAGTAGCGGGCGTTGGTGCGCTTCTCAGCTCTGCTCGCTGCGTGGCTTAATGTACTCATTGTTGCACTCCTGAAACATAGCTTTCGCCTGGTTCATTCTGTACAGCACCTGTAGGGTAATCAGAATGAGAGATTTGTGTTTGGTTTTGGTACGGCCCGAAGCCGTTTTATAGTGACGGGAAAAGTATATGAAGGAGTGCCTCTTCACCTCACCGTGCAAAAACACAGTATTGAAGGGCGTGAGGGAGGTTGTTTAGGGCATAAGCCCAGAGGAGTGGAAGGTGGTTCACGGAAATGGCGTTTGGGGCGGGGTGTAATGCCGGGTGGCGGCGACGCCTGACCCGGCCTGGCATTGGTATAGCGCAGGGTTATTTAAGCAGCGTTGCCCAGTGCTCGACCCACGGGTTTGATTCGCTTTCTGGCTCAGGGTGTTCACCCGCATCAATCAGTAACATCTCTCCGACGCGCTGAGCGCGCTGTTCCTGCAACAGCGCGTCGAACTGCTTACCGCCGCCGCAGAAATTGGCGTAAGAGCTATCGCCGAGGGCGATGATGCCATAGTGAACATCTGGCTGATAGCCAAGCTGGTCTTTAATGCCCTGGAAAAGCGGGACGATGCTGTCCGGCAGATCGCCCTGCCCGGTGGTGGAGGTCACCACCAGAATGTATTTATCTTTATACTTTTCCCAGTCCGCCAGCTCCGGATCTTCATAGACCGTTGCTTTATGGCCCTGGTTTACGAGGATTGCTTCCGCTTCCTCCGCCACCAGCAGCGAGTTGCCGTACATCGTGCCGACAAAAATGCCTACTTCAGCCATGCTTTGCTCCCGTAATTATTGCGCTTGCTGTTCATCCTGAACGTTGCCTGCGGCAAACTCAACCCTTTCATTTTCGGGGAGTTGTCCCAGCCAGCCAAACTGTGACAGCGCCTGCATCCAGACCTCGTCCAGCCCCGCGCGAATAGTCAGCGGTTCGCCGGTAAACGGGTGCGTCAGGCGTAGCTCGCTGGCGTGCAGCATCAGCCGGTTACAGCCAAAGTGCTCTGCCGCGCTGCGGTTCTGGCGCAGATCGCCGTGCTTGCTGTCGCCGATAATCGGGTGGCGCAGATGTGCAAGGTGACGGCGAAGCTGGTGCTTGCGCCCGGTTTTGGGCAAAAGCTCAACCAGACTGTATCGCGTGGTCGGAAATTTGCTGGTCGCCACCGGCAGTTCTGTGGTCGCCATGCCGCGATAGTCGGTCACCGCAGGCTGCGGGCCTTTATCCTCGCGGGCAAATTTATCGGCGATTTTATCCAGTTCCTCCACCAGCGGATAATCAAGCGTGGCGGAGTCCGTCAGCCAGCCACGCACGATGGCGTGGTAGCGTTTCTGGATCTGGTGCTGTTCAAACTGCTGCGCCAGCAGGCGCCCGGCCTCACTGGAAAGCCCCATCAGCAGAACGCCAGAGGTTGGCCGATCCAGACGATGAGCAGTAAAGACGTGCTGACCGATCTGATCGCGCACGGTTTGCATGACCACCACTTTCTCATCGCGATCGAGCCAGCTTCGGTGCACCAGCCAGCCGGACGGTTTATTCACCGCCACTAACCACTCATCCTGATAAAGGATCTCAAGCGTCATGCATCGTCACCGGCGAAAAGCGCATCCAGCTTTTCCAGTTCCACCAGCATCATGGCACGCGCCGGGTGGGTCGCTTCCAGCGCCATTTCGTAATAGGGAGAGACGGCAAAAGACGCGGGCAACGCGTGGCCACCTTCCAGCAGCGCGTGCATACGCGGAATTAAGACCCACTGGAGCCACTCGAACGGGGCCAGCGTATCCAGACAAAACGGTTGGGTGCTGGCGAACGCGTCTGGCTGCGGCGCGTTATCCTGCCACAGCTGATGCTGGCGCATAAGGGCTTCGATGGCGTGCAACTGCGCACGAACGTTGTCGTGATGCGACATATATACCTCAACTGAAAAACGGAATGGCGCGAAGCATAGCATTGCGGAAGACAGAAATAAAAAAAGGGAGCACTGTAAAAACAGTGCTCCCGGTTCGTTTCGCAGCATTCCAGCTACAATACGTGCTCCCTGCTCATCCGTGACAACTTTTCCTGATGCCCGAAGGCCTGGTCATCCCTTTACCTTTTGCTTCCTGCTCACATCGTCCTGATGTGTAGGTTTCATCCTGAAACGTCCTGGCCATCCTGACCCACCGACCATCCTGACCGGCTCTCGTTCTCCTTCCTGGAGGTGTCCCTTACGCGTCCTGCGTGATCCACTTTGCTTCATCCTGAAGCCTTCCTGCGGCGTCATCCTGACGTGTTCCTGGTAAGAAACGCCATCATCCTGATGTTCGTTTCTCGTGTCGGCATCCTGTCGACACAGATAGAATCCGCTATTCTGCTTCGTCTTACAACCCACCTTGTGAGCAATGTAAGCCAGGCGAAACGGGGGATTTCCTTTCAGAAAACCACTAACTTGTTGAAAGAGAAGTTAATATTAATCTGAAATTCCTAAGACAATGCTAATTGTTTCGGCGATGTCTCACAGAGCGTGTAAGAGATCTCTCACACGCCCAGTAGCATCATGGATTACAGAAGCGGCTCAATTCGGGTAAGGAAATCCGCAAGTGAAGGCGCGAGAACGTCGCGGTTGCGGGTGCCGAGCGTCTCTTTAATGACCTCGCCAGACAGGTTGCAGACAGAAATGACGTCCAGTTCACTGTCGAGCGTCGCAATAAAGAGAGTCGGAGAGAGCTTAAGGCGTTTTTGCGTGACCAGGTGACCAATGAGGTTTTCCTGAACGCGTTGCAGATCGTCTTCGCTCCAGGTTTGCAGCAGCGTCAGCGGCTGTACTGCAAAACATGCAGTCATATCCCCGGCAAACTGCGTGGTATAAAATGCATGAAGCGCAGGTTGTATCACAAGGTCCATCGCGCGTTCAACCGCATTTACATTCTGCTCGCCCGTGAACGGTTTCGGTTGCCAGATAACGTAATCATCCTGCGAAGCGATAATGCACGGTGACGGCACGCCATATAAGTCAGCACTTTGCGGCCACGTCCCCCGCTTTTCATGCCAGGCATCGCAATAGCGGGTCGTGAAGGACGTCAGGGCATTTGCAGTTTCGATATCCACCGATTTCTCTCTTCTTGTAAGACAGGATAAACTCAGCCCATAAGTGTACCTGTAAAGTGGCTATGAAACATGTCTTACGAAAATCATCAGGCGTTAACGGGCTTAACGCTGGGTAAATCGACCGATTACCGCGACACCTACGATGCAAGCCTGTTGCAGGGCGTGCCGCGCAGTCTGAACCGCGATCCGCTCGGGCTGCACGCTGACGCGCTGCCGTTTGTCGGCGGCGACATCTGGACGCTGTACGAACTCTCCTGGCTGAATGCGCGCGGTCTGCCGCAGGTGGCCGTGGGCCACGTCGAGCTGGATTACGCCAGCGTAAACCTGGTCGAATCCAAGAGCTTTAAGCTCTATCTCAACAGCTTTAACCAGACCAAATTTAACAGCTGGGACGAGGTACAACAGACGCTTGAACGGGATTTAAGCGCGTGCGCGCAGGGGAACGTAACCGTCTCGTTATACCGTCTGCATGAGCTGGAAGGACAGCCCATTGCCCATTTCCACGGCACCTGCATCGACGATCAGGACATTGAGGTGGAAAGCTATGAATTTAGCACCGACTACCTGGAAAACGCGGCGGGCGGAAAAGTGGTCAACGAGACGCTGGTCAGCCATCTGCTGAAATCCAACTGCCTTATCACCCATCAGCCGGACTGGGGCTCGGTACAGATCCAGTACCGCGGCCCGCAGATTGACCGTGAAAAGCTGCTGCGTTACCTGGTGTCATTCCGTCATCACAACGAATTCCACGAGCAGTGCGTGGAGCGCATCTTCAACGACATCCAGCGTTTCTGCCAGCCCGAAAAGCTGAGCGTTTACGCCCGCTACACCCGTCGCGGCGGCCTGGATATCAACCCGTGGCGCACCAATAGCGATTTTGTGCCTGCCACCGGACGGCTGGTGCGCCAGTAAGATAAATATTTTCACAATATGCGGGCGGTATTCCGCCCGAAGTGTTGTGAAACGTCATAAGCCAGGGCTATTGTAATCAACAGGGAAAGACGATAATCGTCCCATAAGGAGCTCACTTGATTACACATATTAGCCCGCTTGGCTCTATGGATATGTTGTCGCAGCTGGAAGTGGACATGCTTAAACGCACCGCCAGTAGCGACCTTTATCAACTGTTTCGTAACTGTTCACTTGCCGTACTGAACTCCGGAAGCCTGACCGACAACAGTAAAGAGCTGCTGTCCCGCTTCGAAAGTTTTGATATCAATGTGCTGCGCCGCGAGCGCGGGGTGAAGCTGGAAGTGATCAACCCGCCGGAAGACGCTTTTGTCGACGGGCGTATTATTCGCTCACTTCAGGCCAACCTGTTTGCCGTGCTGCGCGACATTCTGTTTGTTAACGGACAGATCAGCAACGCCGGTCGTTTCCAGCATCTTGACCTGGAAAGTTCCGTTCATATCACCAACCTGGTCTTCTCTATTCTGCGTAACGCCCGTGCCCTGCACGTGGGTGAAGCGCCGAACATGGTCGTCTGCTGGGGTGGTCACTCCATTAACGAAACCGAATACCTGTATGCCCGCCGCGTGGGGACGCAGCTCGGCCTGCGCGAACTGAATATCTGTACCGGTTGCGGTCCTGGCGCGATGGAAGCGCCGATGAAAGGCGCGGCAGTAGGACACGCGCAGCAACGCTATAAAGAAGGCCGTTTTATCGGCATGACCGAGCCGTCGATCATCGCCGCTGAGCCGCCTAACCCGCTGGTTAACGAACTGATTATTATGCCGGATATCGAAAAACGTCTTGAGGCGTTTGTCCGTATCGCGCACGGCATCATCATCTTCCCGGGCGGCGTAGGTACGGCGGAAGAGTTGCTTTATCTGCTCGGGATCCTGATGAACCCGGCCAACAAAGATCAGGTTCTGCCGCTGATCCTGACCGGCCCGAAAGAGAGCGCCGACTACTTCCGCGTGCTGGACGAGTTTATCGTGCATACGCTGGGCGAAGACGCGCGCCGTCACTACCGCATTATTATTGACGATGCCGCAGAAGTGGCCCGTCAGATGAAAAAAGCGATGCCGCTGGTGAAAGAGAATCGTCGTGATACCGGGGATGCCTACAGCTTTAACTGGTCCATCCGTATCGCACCGGATCTTCAGATCCCCTTCGAGCCGTCGCATGAAAACATGGCGAACCTTAAACTCTATCCGGATCAGCCGGTGGAAGTGCTGGCTGCCGACCTGCGTCGCGCCTTCTCTGGCATCGTGGCGGGGAACGTGAAAGAGGTTGGGATACGCGCAATTGAAGAGTTTGGCCCGTATAAGATCCACGGTGACCCGGAGATGATGCGCCGCATGGATGACATGTTGCAGGGCTTTGTCGCTCAGCACCGCATGAAGCTTCCGGGCTCTGCCTATATTCCGTGTTACGAAATCATCAAGTAAAGCGACATTTCTCTCCTCTCAAGCCGGATCGTCATCCGGCTTTTTTATTCGTGATGCAATTCATAGCGATCTTCAATATTATTAACAAACCTGACGCCTGCGCAAACGATTACCTCGTTTTTAAAACCGTAAATAATCAGCCTTAATCGAAATTACCCGCCAGAAAATCCTAAAATCCCATTTCTTTACAGCGAAAGACACCTATATCGCGGCTCGACCTTTTCGAAAACATGTCGTTAATGGTAGCCTTCGCGCCCGTAAATTCTCTTTGATGTTTTTTTAACAGATAAATGGTCTAAAGATACCCACATCACAAGTGGATTATTGCATTTGGGATCGCGATCACTGATAGATTCATAACTAGAATGTATCTTTCCGCCCGCCAATAGTTACGGGCAAAAATTATTAAAAAACCGTCACTGAACGAATTTCATATTACCGTCAGGCACTTTTTCATCGGATTTGACTAAAAACCTGACAATTTGCTTCCTCCAGGAGATACAGATGGAAACCACTCAAACCAGCACCGTTGCTTCGATTGAATCCCGAAGCGCCTGGCGCAAAACGGATACCATGTGGATGCTTGGCCTGTACGGCACAGCAATCGGCGCTGGTGTACTGTTCCTTCCTATCAACGCAGGTGTCGGCGGTATGATCCCGCTGATCATCATGGCTCTCATCGCCTTCCCGATGACCTTCTTTGCACACCGCGGCCTGACCCGCTTCGTGCTGTCCGGTAAAAACCCGGGCGAAGACATCACTGAAGTCGTTGAAGAACACTTCGGCGTCGGCGCAGGTAAGCTGATTACCCTGCTCTACTTCTTCGCGATTTACCCGATTCTGCTGGTGTATAGCGTTGCTATCACCAACACCGTTGAAAGCTTTATGATGCACCAGCTTCAGATGACCCCGCCGCCGCGTGCGATTCTGTCCCTGATCCTGATCGTCGGTATGATGACCATCGTGCGCTTCGGCGAGCAGATGATTGTGAAAGCGATGAGCGTGCTGGTGTTCCCGTTTGTTGCAGCCCTGATGGTGCTGGCTCTGTACCTGATCCCACAGTGGAACGGCGCTGCGCTGGAAACCCTGTCTCTCAGCAGCGCATCCACGACCGGCAACGGTCTGCTGCTGACCCTGTGGCTGGCAATCCCGGTGATGGTGTTCTCCTTCAACCACTCGCCAATCATCTCTTCCTTCGCGGTAGCGAAGCGTGAAGAGTACGGCAATGGCGCAGAGAAGAAGTGCTCCAGCATCCTGGCTCGCGCGCACATCATGATGGTACTGACCGTCATGTTCTTCGTGTTCAGCTGCGTGCTGAGCCTCTCCCCGGCGGATCTGGCGGCGGCGAAAGAGCAGAACATCTCTATTCTGTCTTACCTGGCAAACCACTTTAACGCACCGCTGATTGCGTGGATGGCGCCGATCATCGCGATTATCGCCATCACCAAATCCTTCCTGGGCCACTACCTGGGCGCACGTGAAGGCTTCAACGGCATGGTGATTAAATCTCTGCGCGGTAAAGGCAAGACCATTGAAATCAACCGTCTGAACAAAATCACTGCGCTGTTCATGCTGGTGACCACCTGGGCGGTAGCCACCCTGAACCCAAGCATTCTGGGCATGATTGAAACCCTGGGCGGCCCGATTATCGCGATGATCCTGTTCCTGATGCCGATGTACGCGATTCAGAAAGTGCCTGCGATGCGTAAATACAGCGGCCATATCAGCAACGTGTTCGTTGTTGTGATGGGCCTGATTGCCATCTCCGCTATTTTCTACTCGCTGTTCAGCTAATACCTCCTGCGCCGTCTGCGGACGGCGCACTTCTCCCCTCTGACTGAAGCAATGGACGCATCATGATTAGCGTATTCGATATCTTCAAAATCGGTATTGGTCCTTCCAGCTCTCACACCGTCGGACCAATGAAAGCCGGTAAACAATTCACGGATGACTTGATTGCACGCGGCATTTTGCACGACATCACCCGCGTGGTTGTCGATGTATATGGTTCCCTTTCCCTGACCGGTAAAGGCCACCATACCGATATTGCCATTATCATGGGGCTGGCGGGTAATCTGCCGGATACCGTAGATATTGATGCAATACCTGGCTTTATCCAGGACGTGAACACCCATGGTCGTTTGCTGCTGGCGAACGGCGAGCATGAGGTTGAATTCCCGGTTGATCACTGCATGAATTTCCATGCGGATAACCTGTCGCTGCACGAAAACGGCATGCGCATTACCGCGCTGGCCGGCGACAAAGCGGTTTACAGCCAGACGTATTACTCCATCGGTGGCGGGTTTATCGTCGACGAGGACCATTTTGGTCAAAGCACTAATTCTGCCGTTGACGTGCCGTACCCGTACAAAAACGCGGCCGACTTACAGCGTCACTGCCAGGAGACAGGCCTTTCTCTCTCCGGCCTGATGATGAAAAACGAGCTGGCTCTGCACAGCAAAGAGGAGCTGGAACAGCACTTCGCTAACGTCTGGGAAGTGATGCGCAGCGGCATTGAGCGCGGGATCACCACCGAAGGCGTGCTGCCGGGTAAACTGCGTGTTCCGCGTCGTGCGGCTGCGCTGCGCCGCATGCTGGTCAGCACCGACAAAACCACCACCGACCCGATGGCCGTCGTCGACTGGATCAACATGTTCGCGCTGGCGGTGAACGAAGAGAACGCCGCGGGTGGCCGCGTTGTCACCGCGCCAACCAACGGGGCGTGCGGCATTGTTCCGGCGGTTCTGGCGTATTACGACAAGTTTATCCGTGAAGTGAACGCAAACTCACTCGCGCGCTACCTGCTGGTCGCCAGTGCGATTGGCTCACTGTACAAGATGAACGCCTCAATTTCCGGCGCGGAAGTAGGCTGTCAGGGTGAAGTGGGCGTCGCCTGCTCTATGGCGGCGGCGGGTCTGGCCGAATTGCTGGGCGCAAGTCCTGCGCAGGTTTGTATTGCGGCGGAAATCGGCATGGAACATAACCTGGGGCTGACCTGCGATCCGGTCGGCGGACAGGTTCAGGTGCCATGCATCGAACGTAACGCCATCGCCTCTGTGAAAGCGGTGAACGCGGCCCGTATGGCGCTGCGTCGTACCAGCGAACCGCGCGTCTGCCTCGACAAGGTTATCGAAACCATGTACGAAACCGGTAAAGATATGAACGCCAAATACCGCGAAACCTCCCGCGGTGGTCTGGCGATGAAGATCGTCACCTGCGATTAAGCCTCTCAGGAAGCCTCGTTTTGCGAGGCTTCTTCCTGTTTTCCCCACCATTCATAGTTTCATGCTGCGCTCAGTGTTACCCTTCACCCATTAGACAGAAGGGAGATTATCTGTGGCCGTTCATTTGCTTATCGTCGATGCACTTAACCTGATTCGCCGTATTCATGCGGTACAGGGCACACCCTGCAAGGACACCTGTTTACACGCGCTGGAGCAGCTCATTCGCCATAGCGAACCCACCCACGCTGTTGCCGTATTCGACGATGAAGCACGCAATACCGGCTGGCGGCACCAGCGCCTGCCGGACTACAAAGCCGGGCGTGCGCCGATGCCGGACGATCTGCACGCAGAAATGCCCGTGATCCGCGCGGCCTTTGAGCAGCGCGGCGTTCCGTGCTGGGGCGCCCACGGTAATGAGGCTGACGATTTAGCCGCAACGCTGGCAGTTAAAATCGCGAGCGCCGGGCATCAGGCGACCATCGTTTCAACCGACAAAGGCTACTGCCAGCTGCTCTCTCCAACGATCCGCATCCGGGACTACTTTCAAAAACGCTGGCTGGACGCGCCATTCATTGCCAGCGAGTTTGGCGTATCGCCTGCGCAACTGCCGGATTACTGGGGGCTGGCGGGGATCAGCAGCTCTAAAGTGCCGGGTGTCGCCGGTATTGGCCCCAAAAGCGCCGCACAGCTGCTGACGGAGTTTCAGAGTCTGGAAGGAATTTACGCCAGGCTTGATGAAGTGCCGGAAAAATGGCGCAAGAAGCTGAAGGCGCATAAAGAGATGGCGTTTATCTGCCGGGAGGTAGCGACGCTACAGACGGATTTACAGCTGGACGGGAATTTACAGCAGTTAAGGTTAGAGCGTTAAAACAACCACACGATTTTGTAGGCCCGGTAAGCGCAGCGCCACCGGGCGTTACAAACGTTATCGCTCGTCGCGACGCCCACCCACGGCCGCCCACCAGCGACGGATATGCACCGTCACTTCTTCGCGGTCGTGATAAAGCTGACGCGCCTGGATTTCCGCGTTAATCCCGTGTTCGTCCAGCTGCTGCTGAATATAGGCCAGGTTCTGCGACACCTCTTCGTAGCGCTTTTTCATCGGCAGCTTGAGGTTGAAAATCGTCTCACGACACCAGCCGTTCACCAGCCAGGAGGCCATCAGCGCCGCAACTTTTGCCGGTTTTTCTACCATGTCGCACACCATCCAGGAGATGTTGTTGCGGTTCGGGCGATAGCGGAAGCCGTCCTCACGCAGCCAGGTGACCTGCCCGGTATCCATCAGGCTTTGCGCCATCGGGCCGTTATCCACAGACGAAACCCACATGTTGCGTTTCACCAGCTGATAGGTCCAGCCGCCCGGGCACGCGCCAAGGTCGACGGCATACATGCCGTTTGCCAGACGTTCGTCCCACTCGTCCGCCGGGATAAAGACGTGAAACGCCTCTTCCAGCTTGAGGGTTGAACGGCTCGGCGCGTCTGCCGGGAAGCGCAGACGCGGGATCCCCATAAAGAACGGCGAGTTATTGGTGGTATACGAGTAGCCTGCGTAGCAACATCCTGGCGCAATAAAGAAGATATGCACAACCGGACGCTTTGCCGTTTCGTAGTTAGTCAGCACGCCCGCATCACGCAGCGCCGCGCGCAGCGGCACGGTGAACTTACGGCAGAACTTCATCAGCTCTTTGCTTTCGTTGGTGTCGGCCACTTCCACGCGCAAATCGCCGCCCTTCTCCACCACGCCCTGCAACAGGCCAACAATCGGCGTGATGCGATCTTCCGGCGGAAGATCTTTCAGCAGTTCACCCGCGACAAACATCTGACGGGCGAAAATCAATGAGCTGAACGGCAGTTCGCGCGCCAGCTTGTCGGCATCATCAGGCTGATAGCATTCAAATACCACATAGCCCGCGTTCTCTTTGACGCGAGCGAATCCGAAGACTTCACGCTTCGCCGCTTTATCGGTGATTTCCGCGGCGCACTCTTTCTCAAACCCCGGGCGACAATATAAAACAACCTTATTCATGAACAACGCCCTTGCGTTTCAGACGGATAGCTCCGATAAACATTAACACCCAACCCGCCAGGAAGCTGACGCCGCCGACAGGTGTAACAAACGCCCACAGGCGTAAATGCGACAGCGCCAGACAGTAAAGACTGCCGCTGAACAGTACGGTACCCAGCGCCAGAAAGACGCTGCTCCAGTAAAACCAGATGCTGATGCGGCGCTGCATCGCCACCGCCAGCCCAAAAATCGCCAGCGTGTGGAACGCCTGATATTCAAGGCCGGTCTGGATCCAGCCCATCTCCACAACGCCCAGAGATTTGCTTAAGACATGCGCGCCAAACGCGCCCAGAGCTACAAAAATAAAGCCACTCACCGCGGCGAAAATCAGCATGAATCGGCTGGTCATGTTTAAGTCCTGAATTGATGCGTGCCCGGCACACAAACGTTATTGTTCATACCTGAAGCGGAATTTTTCTTGCTCGCTTGCCGCTTTCGCCAGTATCCACTGCCGGAAAGCGGCTATTTTACCCAGTTCTGCCTGACTGTCATGACAAACCAGATAAAATGCATTCTTGCTGACCAGTACATCGTTAAATGGGCAAACCAGACGGCCTGCCTCAATTTCGGACTGCGCCATAACGTTGTTTGCCAACGCCACGCCCTGCCCGTGAATGGCAGCCTGTAGCACCATCGCGCTGTGGCTAAAAATGGGACCCTGCTGCACGTTTATATGATTAAGACCTAACTGGCGGGTATAAGTTTGCCAGTCGCGACGCGACGCATCGTGCAAAAGCGTATGTTGCGCCAGATCGGCTGGCGTTTTGAGCGCTTTATCCCCCGTCAGCAGCAGCGGTGAACAGACCGGCAACAGATATTCTGCGTATAATTTTTCCACACGCAAGCCCGGCCAGTTACCGCGACCGTAAAAAATCGCCACGTCCACATCATCTGCAAGCTTGTCTTCCTGACGGTCCACCGCCTGGATTCGGACATCGATTCCCGGATAAGTTGAGTTAAAGCTTGAGAGTCGCGGCACCAGCCACTGAATGGCAAAACTGGGCAATAAACTCACAGTCAGAGCGCCTTTTGCACTCCGGGCCTGAAGTTTACGAGTGGCCTCCGTCAGCTGGGAAAAAATCTCTTTAATATCCTGAAAATAGCTCTGCCCCTCTTCGGTCAACAGCAACGAACGGTTGCGTCGACGGAACAGCTTAAGCCCCAGAAAATCCTCCAGAGACTTGATTTGATGACTTACTGCGGCCTGCGTCACAAAAAGCTCATCGGCTGCGCGGGTGAAGCTGAGGTGGCGTGCTGCTGCATCAAAAACACGTAATGCATTAAGGGGTGGCAATCGCTTGGACATGGTTATCTGGCTTAGATGTTAACGAGATTTAACATATAGGAAACAACGTTTAACCTATTAGTTTTTTTTATCTGAGCCATTATAATTTGTCCGTTGAGGAACTACCAGCAAATACCTATAGTGGCGGCACTTCCTGAGCCGGAACGAAAAGCTTTTTTTGGAATGCGTGTTCTGAAGGGCTTTTGGCTTACGGTTGTGATGTTGTGTTGTTGTGTTTGCAATTGGTCTGCGATTCAGACCACGGTAGCAACGCTACCAATTTTTCACTTCCTGTACATTTACCCTGTCTGTCCATAGTGATTAATGTAGCACCGCCAACTTGCGGTGCTTTTTTTTCGCTTATCTAACTGTTAATGCTCGATTTCCTTCATCTCTTTCACGTCACTGCGGTTGATCTGCTGTTTGTTCCCGTTAGCATCTTTGTAAGAAATCATCCCGGTATCATTATCGGTTGTCGGTTTCCCTTCAGAGACGATAGATCGACCATCGTTGGTATGCATTACGTAGTTATTACCAGAACAGGCGCTCAGGGCAAAGGTCAACGCACAGGCAGAAATGATTGCAGCTGTCTTTTTCATGATTATCTCCTTTAGCAATTAATGCTATTCAAACCTCGATTTATAACAGGCTAAAACATCCGCCTAACACTATTTAGCATAACCTGCTTTTTCAGACTCGCCAGGATAAGCAGACAAATCTGATAGATATCAACTTCCTTGCCCTGCCGATGAATTTGCGCGACGATCGTAGAATCGATATGAGGAATTCCATGAACGCTTTCAGTCCTGCGCAGTTTCGCGCACAGTTTCCTGCGCTGGCCGATGCCGGCATTTATCTTGATAGCGCCGCCACGGCCCTTAAACCGCAGGCGGTGATTGAGGCAACCCGCCAGTTTTACAGCCTGAGCGCCGGGAACGTGCACCGCAGCCAGTATGCCGACGCGCAGCGCTTAACGGCGCAATACGAAGCCGCACGGGATCAGGTCGCGCGCCTGATCAATGCTGACAGCGGTAAGAACATCGTCTGGACGCGGGGCACCACAGAGGCCATTAACATGGTGGCGCAATGTTACGCGCGTCCGCTGTTGCAGCCCGGGGATGAGATCATCGTCAGCGAGGCGGAACACCACGCCAACCTGGTACCCTGGCTGATGGTGGCCGAACAAACCGGGGCACGGGTTGTAAAGCTCCCGTTGGGTGCGGACTTCCTGCCTGACATGGCGCGTCTGCCTGAGCTGATTACGCCGCGCAGCCGTATTCTGGCGCTGGGGCAGATGTCCAACGTCACCGGCGGCTGCCCGGATCTGGCGCGTGCCATTGAGATTGCCCATGCCAGCGGCGTGGTGGTGATGGTCGACGGTGCGCAGGGTGTGGTGCATTTTCCGGCTGACGTTCAGGCGCTGGATATCGACTTCTATGCCTTCTCAGGACACAAATTGTACGGGCCAACCGGTATCGGCGCGCTGTACGGCAAAGCTGAACTGCTGGCCCGGATGACGCCGTGGCTCGGCGGCGGCAAGATGATTACCGAAGTCACCTTCGACGGTTTTAAAACGCAGGATGTACCCTACCGCCTGGAAGCCGGTACCCCAAACGTGGCCGGGGTTATCGGTCTGAGCGCAGCGCTCGAATGGCTGGCAGAAACGGACGTGGTTCAGGCTGAAAGCTGGAGCCGGGGTCTGGCGACGCTGGCGGAAGAAGAACTGAAAAAACGTCCGGGTTTTCGTTCGTTCCGCGTCCAGGACTCCAGCCTGCTCGCCTTTGATTTCGCGGGCGTGCACCATAGCGACATGGTGACGTTGCTTGCCGGATACGGCATTGCCCTGCGTGCCGGACAGCACTGCGCCCAGCCGCTGCTGGCGGCCATTGGCGTGAGCGGTACCCTGCGCGCCTCGTTTGCACCGTACAATACAAAAAGCGACGTCGATGCGCTGGTTTCCGCCGTCGACCGCGCCCTGGAATTACTGGTGGATTAATGACAAGTTCAGCTTTAGCCGGGCACCCGTTCGGCACCGTTATTACTGAAGAGACGTTAAAACAGACCTTCGTCCCGCTCACGCAGTGGGAAGATAAATATCGTCAGCTGATCCTGCTGGGTAAACAGTTGCCCACGCTGTCAGACGAGCTGAAATCACAGGCGAAGGAGATCGCAGGCTGCGAGAACCGCGTCTGGCTTGGGTTTAGCGTATCCGGAGAGAAACTGCATTTCTTCGGCGACAGCGAGGGACGCATTGTTCGCGGTCTGCTGGCGGTGCTGTTGACCGCAATCGAAGGGAAAAGCGCCGCAGAGCTGCTGGCGCATTCTCCGCTGGCGCTGTTTGATGAGCTGGGACTTCGCGCGCAGCTTAGCGCCTCGCGCGGTCAGGGACTGATTGCGCTAAACGACGCGGTACTGGATGCCGCCCATCAGGCTCAGGCCTGACGTTCCGCCTTCGCCATCATCTTCTTCAGGGCGTGAGAGACCGCCACAAAGCCGAAGGAGGCGGTCACCATGGTGGCCGCTCCAAACCCTGAGGCACAATCCATCCGCTTTGGCCCTTCCGCCGTGCTTTTCATTGCACAGACCGAACCATCCGCCTGCGGATAAACCAGCGCTTCTGTCGAGAACACACAGTCCACGCCCAGCTTGCCTTTGCTATTTTTCACCACGTTGAAGTCGCTTTTTAAGCGCTCGCGTAGCTTAGCGGCCAGCGGATCCTGAATGGTCTTCGCCAGATCCGCCACCTGGATCTGCGTCGGATCAATTTGTCCACCCGCGCCGCCCGTTGTCACCAGCGGCACCTTGTAACGACGACAGTAAGCGATCAGCGCCGCTTTTGGCCGCACGCTGTCGATGGCATCAATCACATAGCTGTAGCCTTTGCTCATGTACTCCGCGACGTTATCTGCCGTCACAAAGTCGTCGATCACCGTCACACTACACTCCGGGTTGATGAGACGAATACGCTCCGCCATCACCTCGGACTTCGCCAGACCGACGTTATCACGCAGGGCGTGGATCTGACGGTTAGTGTTAGTGACGCAGACGTCATCCATATCAATCAACGTAATTGCGCCAATGCCGGTTCTCGCCAGCGCTTCTGCCGCCCACGAACCCACACCACCAATGCCCACCACGCAGACATGCGCATCCGCGAACAGTTGCAGGGCTTTTTCACCATATAACCGTGCCGTGCCGCCGAAACGCTGGCGCCAGGCATCGCTGATTACCACAGACATAAAACCTCAGATGTAAAAAGGGTGAGGTATTCCTCACCCTGAACCGTAATCCGTCTTGCCCTCAGAATACCACAATCAGCCGCTGAATACGTTTCCGGTACCCGGCGCTGCCTTCAGCACCCACACGCGTCCGTAGTGGTTATACCAGCCTGCACGATGGCCGGCATCCGGGCCGATGCCCTGATAAATGTCGAAGTGCTGGCCTTTGATCGCCCCACCCACGTCCAGCGCCACCATCAGGCGTAATTCATACTTGCCATTGAATTTGCCGTTGTTGTCGAGGAGTGGAACTTCCGCCAGCAGCGTAGTACCTGCCGGGATAATCGAACGATCCGATGCCACAGAAGCGCGGCCAATCAGCGGGACGGCGCTCGCCCCTTTCACCGGCGCAAAGTTCTGCGGTTTGAAGAAGACAAACGATGGGTTCTGCTCAAGCAGCTCACGCACTTCCGCTTCGCTGTGTTTTTCGCCCCACTCGCGGATCGCCTGCATCGACATATCTTCTCGTTTCACTTCGCCACGGTCGATGAGTACCTTACCGATGCTGCGATAGGCATGGCCATTTTTCCCGGCGTAGCTAAAGAAGTTCAGCGGCGAGCCGTCGCCAAAATCAATATAGCCGCTGCCCTGCACGTCCATAATGAAGTTGTCCATCAGGGAGTTGCTGTAGGCCAGCACGTAATTTTCGCTCAGCGCGCCAGCGTAGATCTCGGCGCGGGACGGCAGACGACCGCGTTTCGGCGGCATACGGTAAATGGGATACTGGAACTCGCCCTGGCGTGTGTGTCGCGCCTGGACAACCGGGGTGTAGTAACCGGTAAACTGGACGTTACCGTAGTTATCCGCCCCCTCCATCTGCCAGGCATCGATACCAAACTGGCGCATATTGCGGGTATCACCGCCTGCACGCAGCCAGTCCTGCACGGCGCTATAGACGTTGTTCTGCGAACCGTATAAACGCGGAGAAGCAGTGCGGATCTGGTAGACCTGCTCGGAGAAGTCTCCGGCATTGATCGGAGCGCCCACGGCGTCTGGCTGGTTAACTAAAGAGAAAGGCTGGGATAACTTCCCGTCTTTATACTGTTGACCGCGATCGGTCGGTTTGGAAGAGCAGGCCGCAAGAATCGCCACCATTGCGCCTGTCATCAGATACTTCGCCCAACGTCCTTTCATTATATCTCGTCTTTTAGTTGCCCAATTCCGCGAGATGAAGATAACAAACCCACCGTGTTAATGAAATGCAATCGCCTTCCCTTTGGCAAATTCTGCACAAAAAATAGTCCAAAGTGGCTTTTGCCGTTCATTTTGCATACAAAATAATGAATTATGTGAAAAAGGGGTTGCATCACAAACCTATCCGAGTATAGTGCGCTTCCACGGACGCGGGGTGGAGCAGCCTGGTAGCTCGTCGGGCTCATAACCCGAAGGTCGTCGGTTCAAATCCGGCCCCCGCAACCAATTAAAATTTGATGAAGTATCTTCTACGACTGTAGAAAGACGGACGCGGGGTGGAGCAGCCTGGTAGCTCGTCGGGCTCATAACCCGAAGGTCGTCGGTTCAAATCCGGCCCCCGCAACCAATCAAATTTGAAGAAGTAAGTTTCTACAAGTGTAGAAAGACGGACGCGGGGTGGAGCAGCCTGGTAGCTCGTCGGGCTCATAACCCGAAGGTCGTCGGTTCAAATCCGGCCCCCGCAACCAATCAAATTTGAAGAAGTAAGTTTCTACAAGTGTAGAAAGACGGACGCGGGGTGGAGCAGCCTGGTAGCTCGTCGGGCTCATAACCCGAAGGTCGTCGGTTCAAATCCGGCCCCCGCAACCAACACTTCTTAAAACAATAAACACCCTGAAGGGTGTTTTTTTGTATCTGGCGTTTGTGAAAATGCCGGGCATGATACCCGGCTTAATGCCCTACCCCCGCCGCGCCAGCGTTTCCCCGTCTGAGAAGTAGGCCCGGATCCCCGCCAGAATCGACTCCGCCACTTCCTGCTGGAATTTAGCCGTCTTGAGCTTACGTTCCTCTTCCACGTTACTGATAAACGCGGTTTCGACCAGAATGGATGGAATATCTGGCGCTTTCAGGACCGCAAATCCGGCCTGCTCGACGCTGTTTTTGTGCAGCTTGTTGACCCGGCCCAGCTTGCCCAGCACCGCTTTACCAAACTTCAGGCTGTCGGTAATGGTCAGCGACTGCACCATATCAAACATCGTATGGTCGACGTAACGGTCGCCACTTTTGCTCACACCACCGATTAAATCCGAGGCGTTCTGCGTGTCCGCCAGGTATCTCGCGGCGGTGCTGGTCGCCCCTTTCGTTGACAGGGCAAACACAGAGGAGCCGCTCGGCTGGCGGCTGGTGAAGGCATCCGCGTGAATAGAGACAAACAGATCCGCGCGCTGCTTTTGCGCTTTTGCCACGCGGACCTTCAGCGGGATAAAGACATCTTCGTTGCGCGTCATGTAGGCGCGCATATTGCCCTCTTTGTCGATCAACGCCTTCAGACGACGGGCAATTTGCAGCACCACATCTTTTTCGCGGGTGCGATATTTCCCGACTGCGCCGGAATCTTCTCCGCCGTGGCCAGGATCGAGCATGATCACAATCGGGCGATCGCGCCCCGCCTTGCCCGGCTGTGGGCCACTTTGCGCTGGCGGAACCTGGCTGTCGAGATCGCCTTTGTTGTAATCCTCAAGTAATGCCAGAAGCGGATCCTGAATATCCGTCGCATTCGCCGGATAGAGATCCATCACCAGACGCTCCTTAAAGGCGGCTACAGGCGCAAGGGCAAAAAGCTGAGGTTTCACGTTCTGCTTCAGCTCAAACACCATGCGCACGGTTTGCGGATCGAACTGCCCGACGCGCGCCGATTTAATAAACGGATCGTCGCCACGGATCTGAGCTGCCATGCCTTTAAGCACGGAGTTGAGGTTCACACCTTCGAGATCAACCACCACACGTTCAGGATTGCTGAGGGCAAATTGCTTGTATTTCAGCACGCGATTGGACTCGACCGTCACGCGCGTATAGGTCGACGACGGCCAGACGCGCACCGCGACTACCTGGCTTGTGGCGGCAAGACCCACCTGGCTGACGCTAAGCAACCACATCGCCCCGGCCCCTTTTAACAGGCGGCGGCGGCTTATTGCTGAATTGGATCCCGACATGCTTCTCCCGAGCAAGAAATCTGATTGATGAACAAAACGCCCAAATTGACCGAAAACTTTAACGAATGACGCATAAACTGTCATCTATAAAAGGGTAAACAATCATACGTTAACGCACGGATTACTTATTATTTTCTGTGGGTCGCAGAAAATTTAGGCTTGCACACGCGGCCACAATCGAATAAAAATACAGAAATTACGAATAAACATTCACTAAGGGTTGTGTCATGGTTAAGGAACGCAGAACCGAACTGGTCCAGGGATTCCGCCATTCTGTTCCCTATATCAACACCCATCGGGGAAAAACGTTTGTCATCATGCTTGGCGGCGAAGCCATTGAGCATGAAAACTTTTCCAGCATCGTCAATGATATCGGCCTGCTGCACAGCCTCGGCATCCGTCTGGTGGTGGTGTATGGCGCACGTCCGCAAATCGAAGCCAACCTGGCCGCTCATCACCATGAGCCGATCTACCACAAACACACGCGCGTGACGGATGCGAAAACCCTCGAGCTGGTCAAACAGGCGGCGGGTCTGTTGCAGCTCGATATCACCGCCCGCCTGTCGATGAGCCTGAATAATACGCCGTTGCAGGGCGCGCACATCAACGTGGTGAGCGGCAACTTTATCATCGCTCAGCCGCTCGGCGTGGACGATGGCGTGGATTACTGCCACAGCGGCCGCATCCGCCGTATTGATGAAGAAGCCATTCACCGCCAGTTAGACAATGGCGCGATCGTCCTGATGGGACCCGTTGCCGTCTCCGTAACGGGTGAAAGTTTTAATCTGACCTCAGAAGAGATTGCCACCCAGCTGGCCATCAAGCTGAAAGCGGAAAAAATGATCGGCTTTTGCTCCTCACAGGGTGTCGTGAACGATGAGGGCGTGATTGTGCCAGAACTTTTTCCGAATGAAGCCCAGGCGCGCGTCGAAGCGCTGGAAGCAGAAGGCGATTACTATTCCGGTACCGTGCGTTTTCTGCGCGGCGCCGTTAAAGCGTGCCGTAGCGGGGTGCGCCGCAGCCACCTGATCAGCTATCAGGAAGACGGCGCGCTGTTGCAGGAGCTGTTCTCCCGGGACGGGATCGGTACGCAGATCGTCATGGAGAGCGCCGAGCAGATCCGCCGTGCCACCATCAACGATATCGGCGGCATTCTGGAGCTGATCCGTCCGCTGGAACAACAGGGCATTCTGGTTCGCCGCTCCCGCGAACAGCTGGAGATGGAGATCGACAAGTTCACCATCATTCAGCGCGATAACCTGACCATAGCCTGTGCGGCGCTTTATCCGTTCCCGGAAGAGCAGATTGGCGAAATGGCATGCGTCGCCGTGCATCCTGATTACCGTAGCTCCTCACGGGGGGAGCTGCTGCTTGAACGCGTGGCGGCACAGGCGCGCCAGATGGGTCTGAGCAAGCTGTTCGTGCTTACCACGCGCAGCATTCACTGGTTCCAGGAGCGCGGCTTCACGCCAGTGGATATTGATTCCCTGCCGGAAAGTAAGAAAGAGATGTACAACTACCAGCGCCGCTCGAAGGTGTTAATGGCGGACCTGGGATAACAGTCACCCTCTCCTGCTGGAGAGGGCGTTCACTCAGACAGATTCAAATATCACGCTTAATCCGCTTCTGCGCTCGGTACGGGTGGCTATCGCCTGACTCAACACGCGCTCATCCGCATACAGCGACAGACGCTGGCGCGCACGGGTAATGGCGGTGTAGACCAGCTCGCGGGTCACAACCGGCGACAGCTGGGTCGGCAGGATCAGCGCCGCATGGTTGAACTCGGAGCCCTGAGATTTGTGTACCGTCATCGCCCATGCCGTTTCATGCTCTGGCAGGCGGCTGGGCTGGACGGACTTCACGCTGCCGTCCGGTAGCTGGAACCAGACGCGCAGTCCGTTACCGCGATCGAGCGCAATGCCGATATCGCCGTTGAACAGCCCCAGCGCACTGTCGTTGCGGGAGATCATCACTGGCCGGCCCTCATACCATCGCGAATGCAGCTGACGGTTAATTTTGCGCTTCTGCACCAGCAGCTGCTCCAGCCTGTCGTTCAGGCCCGTGACGCCAAACGGCCCTTCCCGCAATGCGCACAGAAGCTGGTATTCGCCAAATGCGGCGATGACCTGCCCGGGCTGACTGCGCTGCTGCACGCAGCTCAGAAAATGCTGGTATCCCTGGAGAGCCTCCTCAAGCATAGCCTGATACTCTTCCCCGCTTTGCAGCGATTTCTTTTCAATGTCAGTGAAGGAACCGTCAAACACCGTACGCGTGGCGTGCCTGTCGCCACGGTTGACCGCCGCAGCCAGCTGGCCGATGCCGGAGTCGCTACCGAAACGGTAGCTTTTTTGCAGCAGGCACAGGCTGTCACGCAGTGCGCCCGCGATCGGCGTGTGATCGGGTTCAAGCGAGCAACCGGTCAGACGGGCGAGCTCCTGCGCCCGCGCGGGGGTATAACCGTAACTGGCATAGGTACAGATATCTCCCAGCACCGCCCCGGCTTCTACAGAGGCGAGCTGGTCGCGATCGCCCAGGAAAACCACGCGCGCATGGGGTGGCAGCGCATCGATCAGGCGCGACATCATGGTCAGGTCGATCATGGAGGCTTCATCTACCACCAGCACGTCCAGATGCAGCGGATTGCCCGCATGGTAGCGCAGCCGCTGGCTACCCGGCTGCGCGCCGAGCAGACGGTGCAGAGTACTTGCTTCTCCCGGGAAAAGCGCAAGCTGCTCCTGGGTGAGCGGCAGCTGTTGCATCGCGCCGCCCAGTGATTCGGTCAGACGCGCCGCGGCCTTCCCGGTGGGCGCCGCCAGACGAATACGGCATCGCTGCTCGCCTGAAAGCTGTATCAGGGCTGCCAGCAGCTTTGCGACGGTCGTTGTTTTCCCCGTTCCCGGGCCGCCGGATATCACCGAGATCCGCCGCGTCAGGGCGACGGCTGCCGCCACTTTCTGCCAGTCTGTGGCCTCACCGGAGTCAAACAGCCTGTCCAGCGTCTGACGAAGCTGCGCTTCGTCGCAGGGAAGCGGCGCATTGGTCTCACTAAAGAAACGCGCTACCGTCAGTTCGTTTCGCCACAGGCGGTTCAGGTATAAGCGCTCCCCCGTGAGGATCAGCGGTGCCTGGTTGTCTCCCGGCCCGACGGCTGACGATTCACGCAAAATTTTCTGCCAGTCCACCCTTTCCCCCAGCAGCGCAAAGCAGGACTGGAGGACAGGCGGCATTTTCTCGTCAACCACCAGACGCGAGAGCGGCAGACACACATGCCCCTCTCCGGCGTCTTTACTCAACAGGGCAGCGGCAAGCATCACGGCGGGCTGGTCAGCGGCAATCATTATGGCAAACTGCACGTCCAGCTGACGCAGCACGCGTTGCTCTACCGCATCCAGCAATAAGTCCTGCATCGTCATGCCATCTCCTCCGTGTTTGCTGCAAACAGGTTATCCATTTTATTAATCAATTCCGCATCCGGACGGGTGCTGAAGATCCCGGAGCGCGGATCGGCAGCATCAACCCCGCGCAGGAACAGGTAGATGACGCCGCCAAAATGATCGTCGTAGCGGTAATCCGCAATACGGTGGCGCAAATAGCGGTGCAGCGCCAGGGTATAGAGCTGATATTGCAGATCGTAGCGATGCATTTGCATGGCGGCCGCCATCGCCTGCTGGGTATAGGCTTCGCTGTTCTCGCCCAGCCAGTTTGATTTGTAATCCAGCAGGTAATACCGTCCTTCGTGACGGAAGACCAGGTCGATAAACCCTTTCAGCATGCCCTGCACCTGACGGAAGTTCAGCGGCGGGCAACCGGCTGACAGCGGATCGTACTGACGGATAAGCGCATCGAGCGCGTCGGCCTTAAGCGGGCCTGCGACAGGCAGATAAAACTCCATCTCAACCTGCTTATTTCTGGCCGTTAACTGGCGAAGAGAGAAGCCCTGCGCCGTCAGCGGCGCCTGCAAAATGGCGTTGATCCAGTCAGTGAGAACGGGCTGCCAGTGCGCGTCATAGCCTCCGCTCTGCAACATCTTCAGCACCCACTCCTCACTGACAGGCTGGGTGAAATCAAGCTCTTCAAAAAGGCTGTGCAAAAAGGTGCCCGGCGACGCGCCGCGTGGGAACTGATGCGGAGTTAACGTCGGTTCAACCGGAACATCGCCCACCCCTGCGGCATCCACGTCCAGCTTCGGCATGAGATCCTGCGCAATACTTTGCCCGTGCTGTTGCAGACCAGAATAGCTGGTGACGCGCCAGTCGTCGGCAAGCACCCGTGTGATCTGGCGCGCGTTAAGATCGGTCGCGGGCTCTTGCGCCATTTCCCAGCGGCTGTTGTCTGGCAGGGAGGGGATATGCAGGGCGATATCGTCTCCGCAAAGCGACTCAATACAGAGGCGCAACCCCGCCGCATCTTTCGGCTCACCACGCTGAATAAGCCGCCCTAACGCGCTTAAATGGAAATCGCTTTCCCCTGTTTTCTCCCCGCGACGGCGGAAAACCGGCGCGACACCCAGGCTGCAATGCCAGACAGAACGGGTCAGCGCCACGTAAAGCAGGCGCAAATCCTCCGCCAGACGCTCCGCTTCTGCCAGCTCAACGCTGGTTTCCGCCTTGCTGAGATCGAGCACCGCATCGAAAGTCTCTCGGTCATGATAATAGGCCTGATCCTGAACGCGGTAGTTGGCGATAAAGGGCAGCCAGACCAGCGGATACTCGAGACCTTTCGATTTGTGAATGGTGACGATTTGCACCAGATGCTTATCGCTCTCAAGACGCATCTGCTGGCTTGAGGCGTTACTGTTTGGATCCGCGATTTGCTGCGCCAGCCAGCGCACGAGGGCATGTTCACTTTCAAGCTGGGTGCCGGCTTCCTGCAACAGTTCGCTGATGTGTAAAATATCGGTAAGACGCCTTTCACCGCCGGATGACGCCAGCATATTTTCGGCAAGCTGACGCCGCGTCATCAATTCGCGCAGCATCGCCATGACGCCGCGTTTTTGCCAGCGTTCACGGTAATGGACAAACTCTTCCACCACCGCATCCCATGCGTTTTCGTCATGGTTGAGCTCATCAATATCGCGCGCGTTCAACCCCAGCATAGAGCTGGCCAGCGCGCTTCGAAGCGTATTTTCGCGCTCTGGCGCCAGTACCGCCTGAAGCAGCCAGAGCATTTCCTGGGCTTCCAGCGTGTCGAACACGCTGTCGCGGTTAGAGAGATACACTGACGGAATATCCAGCAGCGTTAGCGCATCGCGGATTAGCGCCGCTTCCTGACGACTGCGCACCAGCACGGTAATATCAGAGGCTTTAACAGGATTTGCCTGTTCCCCCTTCCACAGCAGCGCCTCGCCGCGCGCGCCTGCGCTCAGCCAGTCACGGATTTGCGCGGCGCAGTGCTGGGCCATCGCCGCCTGATAGTCGGCAACCCCATAGCCTTCCCCTTCCAGCAGCCAGAAGGTCATGGCGGGTTGCACCGCGCCACTGACTTCGAAGCGCAGGGATGCGTTTTTTGGGGCGGATTTCACCGGCAGGAAAGGGATTTCATTGAACATGAACGCCGTCTCCATACGGCTGAACAGCGCATTGACGCTCTCAACCATCCCCGGCGCGGAACGCCAGTTGGTGTCTAACGTGTAATGTGCGACAACCTCACTACGGGCTTTCATATAGGTGAAGATATCTGCCCCACGGAAGGCATAAATCGCCTGTTTAGGATCGCCAATCAACAGCAGGGCCGTGTCGGGCTGCTGTCGCCAGATGCGGCGAAAAATGCGGTACTGCTGAGGGTCGGTGTCCTGAAATTCGTCAATCATCGCCACCGGAAAACGGGTACGGATCGCGCTGGCGAGCGCTTCACCATTCTCGCTGGACAGCGCCTCGTCCAGGCGGCTTAGCATGTCATCAAACCCCAGCTCGCCCCGGCGACGTTTTTCGCGCGCGACGGCCTGGCGGATCTCCGTCATGGCGCGGGTGATCATCAGGTCATTGAGCGTTAATGGCTCCGCTAGCAGCGCTTCAATCGCCACAAACAGGGGATGCTCAGGCACAATGCCGTCGGCTTTGGTTCGCTCAGTCAGAAAGCTCTGCGAAAATTTTTCCAGTGCGTCCGGAAGCTGGTAGCCCCGCGTCTCCTCCTGGGCCCAGGCGCTGATCTTTTCGATCCACTTTCCCTGGTTCCCACGGTTGAACTTGCGTCTGTCGATGCCTGAGTTTTCGATGATTGCATCAATTTCACCAACCGACTCATTCCACTTCTGCTTAAGCGCGGCAATTTTGGCGACGATCTTTTCATGGCGCGAGGCCAGCGTTTCATCGGCAGGCGGCGGAGATTTAATGACCGGCGCTTCGCCTTGCAGGTAACGGTCGATGGCGCGAAGAAGCTCTTCCGGACCTTTCCACAGGGCGTGAACCGCTTCGGCAATGTCGCGCTGCAACGGATAACAGTGACGACGCCAGAAATCCGCACAGGCCTGATAGCGAAGCTCGGATTCATCTTCAATAAGCTGCTGCTCAAAGAGCATGCCGGATTCAAACGCATTCAGGCTCAGCATGCGCTGACAAAAACCGTGAATGGTGAAGACGGACGCTTCATCCATTTGCCGCTCGGCCAGCAGCAGCCATTGCGCAGCCTGTTGTTTATCCGCAATCTCGTCCAGCAGGCTGGCGTAGAGGGGGTTATCCGTCGTCTGACGCAGACAGGCGATGCGCAGCTCATGAATGTTGCTGCGAATACGGCCACGCAGCTCGGCAGTGGCCGCTTCGGTGAAGGTTACCACCAGCAGCTCTTCCACGCTTAACGGGCGCGAAAAAGCGGCGTTGCCGCCGAGCCCCAACAGCAGACGCAGATAGAGCGCGGCGATGGTATAGGTTTTTCCCGTTCCCGCTGAGGCTTCAATCAGTCGCTCACCCTGTAGAGGTAAACTTAGGGGATCAAGCGGCTCAGCGGTATGGGTCATTCTTTCTTACTCCAGGGCATAGTTTGTTGCAGCGCGCTGACGCTCTTCCAGACGGTCCACTCTTTTGATTTTACGTAGTCCGTTTTCCCGTTCTGGCTGCCAGAAACCTGAGACAGGATGGCCATACCCTGCGGTTTTACTACCGCCTGATGGAAGAAATCGGCAACCTTTTGTGGCGTCAGCTGTTTTATTTCGGCCACTATTTTATCACGCGAATCAAATTTCATATTACCGCGATCAAAATCTTTGCTCAGCTGCGAGGCCTCTTCACCCAGCGTCTGCGGCGGCTGCATCACCTGGGCGATAACCGCCTGCTGGATCTGGGCAAACTCTTCCGGCTTCATGGCACGCAGTTTTGCTTCCGCCTGCGGGAAGAACGCCTGATAACGTTGCCACAGGTAAGCGGGTTGCTTGTCGCTGCTTTGCAGAAGGAAGCCCAGCCCCCACTGACGGCCCACATTCATGGAGAAAGCGAACACCGCATAGCCCAGCTGTTCTTCGGTGCGTAGCTGGTTGTAAAACCACGGCTGAATAATTTGACCGAGCACCGCACTCTGGGCTGAGCTGGTAAATTCGTCATAACCGACAGGGACAAACACCGCGGCCAGCGCGGAATCCGTGCTGCTTCCCGCTTTTTCGAAGATCACGTTCTGTTTTTTCTCTACCAGCACATCCTGGTTACGGCACCACTCATCGCCTTTTGAACCCAGTTGCGCCCGGACGTTTTGCGCCAGCGTTTTAGCCTGATCTTCGCTCATATTCCCTACAATCAGGAACTCAGGACGGGTATTGGTTTTCAGCGCATCACGGTAAGCCAGCACCTCTTTTAAGGTGACTGAGGGCAATAACGCGCGGCGATCTTCGCGCTGGAAGTACGGAATTTGCGACAGCATCTGTGCTGGCATAATCGCCTGATCGTAGGCTTTACCCTTCTCGGCAGAATCCATCATCTGGGCATACCAGGACTTAGCCTGCTCGAGCTGTTCTTCCGTAGGCGTATAGCTGAAATAACCGTCCAGCAGCGCCTGGAACAGCTGCGGCAAACGCTGGGTATAGCCGTTGGCATTCACCATCAGGCCGTTATTGGCGTTAGTGGAGAAACTGATACCGCCAACGGCAGCCTGATTGCTGAGCTGATCGAGGGCAATACCGGCCAGATAATCGTTAAGCGCAAACAGTACCTGGTTTCTGGCGCTGTCCATTGCTTTAGGATTACGCAACACCACGCTGACATCCGCTTTTGGCTCGTCGGCGAAATAGCGGCTTGGGGTGTAGACCACGCGCAGCGTCGGCTCATCAACAATCAGCTCCGGATGCGGATACGCCTTTGCGGGTTTGATCAGCGAGAAATCGTCCGGGATGTAGGGGTTAAGCTCCGGTAACTTCAGCGCAATTTCCCCGGCCTTTTTCTGCCAGTCCGCGAAGGTCTGTTCGCTGATTTTTTCAACCTGATACGGGGCATCAACGAAGTAGGCCATTTTGTTATGCGGTTCGTTCGGGCTGATATACCAGACGCGGGCATTCTGCGGAGTCATCATCGCCAGACGCGCTTTGAGCGCTCCGGCGTCATACTGGTCGGCAATATTTACCGCATCCAGCGTATGTTCCACCGGCACGCGGATCATGGTATCTGCCAGCCACTCAACGTAGTCCATATCACGCGTGATAGAGGGATAGCGGAAATCGAGATCCAGCACGTGCGCCAGCTCGTCAAAGTAGCGTTTATCGACCCCTTTGTCGCGCAGCAGAGAGAGATAACTGAAAATGGCCGCAACGACGTCGTCCCGGTGAGCCAGCCCTTTATCGGTCAGCGTCGCGGAGATGGCCAGCACGCCGCTATTCCCGTTTACGACGGGATCGGAGTCAGCGCGAATACCTTCCACCAGCCCCTGCTTTTGCAGCCAGTCGGAGAGCGTACCCGGGCTGCGGTTGCCGATAAGATAGGTCACCAGCTCGTCGGTTTTGCTGCGGAACTGCGCCGTGTTGTTATCAATACGGAATTCAACGCGTAACACCTTGCGCGGCAAGGCTGGTACATAGTGAATAACAATGCCTTTTTGCGCGTCTGTGACAACCGGCACGTTAATCTGCGGCAGATCGATATTTTTATTTGGCACCCTGCCGTAGGTCTGCGCGGCCAGGTTTGCCAGCGTCGGCAACGGTTTATTGCTGTAGATAACCGCTTTCATCAGATTGGCGGAATAGTATTTTTCACGAAACGCATGCAGCGCATCGAGCACCGGGCTACCTGGCTTGTCGCTCAGCGTTTCAAGGTTGCCGCCTGAGAAGCGCGAACCCGGGTGCGCCGGATTGATGGTTTCAGCGCTAACCTGCGCCATGCGCATACCATCGCGCGTACGCGCCATCGTCAGTTCGGCGTTCACGGCATTGCGTTCACGGTCAGCGTATTTTTTATCCAGCAGCGGTGCGGCGATGGCATCCGCCAGACGGTCCACCGCCCCGTCAAGCGCATCATTTTCCACTTCCAGGTAAAACGCGGTGCGATACGGCGCAGTGCTGGCGTTGTGGCTGCCGCCATGCATTTTCAGAAATTCGGACAGGCTGTCAGGCTGTGGGTATTTTTTAGAGCCCATCAGCGTCATGTGCTCAAGGTAGTGCG
The DNA here is from genome assembly GCF_049238705.1 of Enterobacter cloacae complex sp. IR5403. NCBI lineage: Bacteria > Pseudomonadati > Pseudomonadota > Gammaproteobacteria > Enterobacterales > Enterobacteriaceae > Enterobacter > Enterobacter cloacae complex sp. IR5403. The sequence goes on from NZ_JBMKHP010000020.1 coordinate 33,415, forward strand.
CCAGTCCCGGATGGGCGTCAGGATCTTCCAGCGAACCCACCGGCACAACCAGCGCGGAGAGCGATTTCACCGCCTGAGGATCGGAAACCAGCAGCACGGTCATCCCGTTATCAAGACGAATCGCCTGATACTGACGGGTGTCCTTATCGCTCTTACGGATTGTTTCCTTGACAGGTTGCCAACCGGAATCGGCCTGAGTGACGGGAGCCCAAAGGGCGACAAACAAAACAAACGCTTTGAACAAGGTGCTGCCTGGCATTACGACCTCTTTATCACGGCTACATCATTAACAACGTGCGTGCTGGACACGCCAGCATCTCTTTCTTTGGGTACATCAGTCCGTGATAAGAGGTGCATCATAAATGAACACCTCATGCTGCGCAATTTTTATACAACGCTCAGGACTGATTAAATTTGAACAACGGTAACAGGTAGCGTTGCGCCTCCTGGGTGATAATGTCGAAATAGTCTGGCTCCAGCGTTCGCCATAAACGTTGATACCAGACATCGTCACCTTCGCCACGTACCATCATGTTCCCTTCGTAGGCCTGCAAAAACTTGCTGCGCGCTTTCTGGAGCGAAGCCTCATCCGTTAACATGGCATCATTCTGCGCGTCGTAACAGGCTTTTATCCATGCTCCCCCACTTTCAGGCAGCAAAAGCAGAGGTTTGTTCATGCCCTGACGGTAACCTTCAATATAAAGCGACAGATACGTCAACGCCTGCTCAGGCTCCATCGGCGGGAAGCGCCATTCGCCGTCCTTACGGACAAACAACCGGCTTTCACCTTCGTGACCACTCGCACTGTAGACAAGATGTTCGAGCCAGAGTTGCAGGCCATGTGAAACGCTGAGCATGGATGGGCGCCAGCGCAGCAGCCCGTCAGACTGCACGTGCGTGAGCCAGCCGCTGAGGTGCATACCGTTACAATCGAGGTCGATTTCAATGCTGCTCGCCGGCTGCCGACACGCGATAACGCGGTCAGCAAGCGCTCGCATCTCCTCGCACTGGGCATCCCAGACGATTTCACCGAATGCACCATACGGAAGTAATCCCGACGCCCTGTAACGTCGGAACAGTTTACTGGCGTCTTCTTCGTCAACCAGCGCATTCAGAAGCTGGGAATTAAGCTTAAAACGCTCCAGCCCATCAAGAATAAACGGTTCCGCATCGGGGATTTCGCTCTCTTCAGAGCGGAAATTCACCTGCAAGCGTTGCTGGAAAAACGCCCGAACCGGGTGCGCCCAAAAGCGCTGTAGCTGCTCAAACGTGAGGGTGTCTATGGCGAGCGGTTCGAGCGCCTGAATAAAATCGGTTTGCGGTGTCCCCTCGTTCTTCGCGGCGGGAAGCCACTCGCGGGCATAGCTTTGCAGTTCATCAGGAACGTAGTTGACAGGATCAAACGGCATACGGCTATGGTGACAGGTGATATGCGCTTTCACCCGACGTTCGCTTTCGTCGCAGTTGCAGGCTTCATCGCCCGGCAGATAGTGGCTCTGTCCAATATAGTCCACCAGCTCCTGCACCAGCACAGACGGGAAACGCTCGCTGTTATCCTGAATTGAACGTCCGATGTAGCTGATATACAGCCTGCTTTGCGCAGACATCAGCGCCTCAAGGAAGAGATAACGGTCATCATCGCGGCGGCTGCGGTCGCCCCGCTTCGGTTGTGCGCTCATGAGATCAAAGCCCAGAGGCGGCAGCGCACGCGGATAAATACCGTCGTTCATGCCAAGCAGACAGACCACTTTGAACGGGATTGAACGCATTGGCATCAGGGTACAAATATTCACCGGCCCCGCAAGGAAGCGCTGGCTGATGCGTTCCTGATCGAGACGTTGCGTCAGCTCATCACGCAGAAGCGAAAGGGGAACCGCTTCGTGATAGTGCGAATTAACCCCCTCATCAACGATGGCCTGCCACTGCTTCTCGATAAGCGCCATGGCGGCTTCAGTTTCGCTGTCCGGCAGGAAGAAATCATTCAGCATTTCGCGGCAAACTGGTAGCCACTCTTCGAGCGGGCGGGGCTGCATCAACGCACGGCGCCAGCGGTTGAGCTGCATAAGCAGCGAGGCTAAGTGACCAACCAGTTCCGCGATCAACCCACTGGATTCATCGTACGGCAGCACGTCATTCCATTCGCCGTGGATGCTCTCCATCGCATACCCCAGCAGCATGCGCGTCAGGCCAAACTGCCAGGTATGCTGGCCGGTCGCAGGGAGTTCGAACTCCTGGACGTTATCATCGTCGATACCCCAGCGGACACCGGATTCGTTGACCCACTGGCGCAGATAGCGCAACCCCTCTTCGTTAATGTTGAAACGTGCGGCCAGAACTGGCACATCCAGCAGTGCCAGCACATCCTCAGAGATAAACCGGCTATCAGGCAGCGAAAGCAGGCTGATAAAGGCCTGTAGCGCCGGGTGTGACTGACGAGCGCGACGGTCAGAGATGGCGTAGGGCAGATAGCGGTCGCCCGTTGCGCTGCCAAATACCGCCTGAATAAACGGGCTGTAGCTGTCGATATCCGCCACCATCACCACGATATCGCGCGGCGTCAGGGTTGGATCGTCCTGTAACATGGCCAGCAGGCGGTCATGAAGAATTTCAACTTCACGCTGTGGGCTGTGGCAAACGTGGATCGCGATACTGCGATCGTCAGGATCCAGTTTTCGCTTCTTATCGCTTCGCGCAAACTCTTCGGCAGTGATCCCGGCAACGGCACGGTTTTCTAAATCCAGAATATCAAGCTGAATATTGTGCAGCAGGCTGTCCGGCGTAATATCCGCAAACGCATCCACATCCCCTTCTCCCGAGGAGGTGATATCAGAAAGCAGATAAATATAGTCGCGTCCGAGCTTGCCCCACGAGGCAAGCAGCGGGTTCGGCAGGTTTTGAATCCCCTCTTCATCAAAAAGCTGCGCTGCATTTTCACTGTCTTTAAACAGCGGCACGGCGCGTTCCTCAAAGAGGCGTTTTCTCTGACGGGTGACCAGCCGTGAAAGCCAGCGCGGATCCTGAATATCCCCCCAATAGTGCCGACACGGGTTGGTAAAAAGGATATGGATATCAGTGTGCTTACCGAGCGCTTTTAGTGCGTTCAGGTAGACAGGCGGCAGCGCGGAGATACCGCAAATGAACACGCGTGACGGCAAACGGGCTGGCCGTTCTGCACTGTTCTCGAGTATCGAGATAAAGCGATCGTACAAGTTAGCACGGTGCCACTTAGGCTGACCGAGTTTCCCGGTATGCTCGACCAGCGCTTTCCAGAGCGGTGCCTGCCAGATTTGCGCTTCCGGTAACCCATCGACTAATTCTCCCGCTTCCCAGCGAATCAGCCAGTCTGCACGGTAAACCAGATACTGGTCATAGAGGTCGGCAGTACGTGAGGCCAGCTGGAAAAGTTTACGCTTATCGGTGTCGTCATTCAGGTAGTGCCGCAGCATGGCAAACTCATCATGCGCCAGCATGTCCGGCAGCAGCGTCATCAGTTTCCAGGCCATGCTTTGTTTGTTGAAGGCGCTCTGCTCAGGGATATCCGGCAGGACGCGAACAAACATCTCCCAGATAAAGCTCGCGGGCAGCGGAAAATCGATGTTCGCCGCAATGCCAAATTTCTGCGAAAGGGACATTTGCAGCCACTGCGCCATACCGGTGCTCTGCACCAGCACCATTTCTGGCTCAAACGGATCGTCAAGACGCTGTTGCTCAACGATATACTCCATCAGTGCTTCCAGCACATCCAGACGATTTGAGTGGTAAACCCTTAGCATAAACGCTCCCGACTAGCGGCTAACCGGGCAGTGCAGACGCGTCAACGCGCCCTGCCGCCCCATAGGAGAAATTAGTGTGACCGTGATGCTGACACATCCGGACTGTGTTGTCTGCCCCCGACTGACCTGCCAGCCCGGCGGGAGCGTTAATGTTGAGATCTGCGACTGATTCCACGCATGATGCCATAGCTGACGATACTGGCTAAGCGCCGCATACCGGGCTGCCAGCGCGCGATGATAGCCGGATAACGCCGTCACAACCACAACCAGCAACATCATTGCCAGCAAAACCTCAACCATGCTAAATCCTTTTTGTCTGCTCAGGGTAACTGACATAGCGTACTTTCCTTAAGGGGGCAGAAATCACTCCAGCCGTGGGCGGAAAAGCGTATCTGCCCTTCCGCGATGTCCCCGCCTTGCCATAGCAACAGATCGTCATTTCCGGCAATAAGCAACACACGCGCCCCAAACAGCCTTACACAGACCCGCAAACGTTGTGTCTGTTTGCACTGAACCTCTGGCTGTAAAGCCCATTCCTGAACGCGCCCCCACTCCAGTGCAGATTGCACGACAGCCTGCTGGCGAACAGACAAACTCTCGCCACTCACCAGCGTGCTAAAGGTTTGCAGCTGCTGATTTAATCCGGTGAGGATCAGCGTGCCGAGCACCAGCAATAGCAAGACCAGCGCCAGCGATGACATGCCCCGCTGACGATTCACAGATTAAACCCTGTTACGGTGTGGCGAGCCGAAAAGGGTGCGGTCAGTTCACCTTTGCGGCGGGCACGCAGCTCGATACTGATGACCGGCGTAAAGCCAGGTCGATCGGTTTTAGTGACCATAAATTGCTCTATCAGGACCCGATCCGGGTCGGTGAGCTTATCCCAGCCCTTACCGTCACAGGATGTGGCGCCCCGCAGCGTTTCAAGCGATCCGGACTCAAGCCGGAATCCCGTACTGTCATTTTCTGACGCGGAGCTATCCCACTGGCCGTTGCTGTTTGCATCCCATTGCACAATCGCACATCGTCCTTGCCTGCCGATGATCATCCCCTGCCCCTGGCAATGCCCGGCACAGTATCCTGCCCTCTGAAACTGTTTACCGATCGCGAACAGTCGTTGCCAGACCTCATCCTCCAGTTCCTGCTGCCCGGATTGCAGTAAAACACCCCGCTGTAGCCCCGGTAAAAAACGTGACGTGCTGAGTAACAGAATGCTGCTTATCGTCATTGCAATCAGCACTTCCAGCAGGGAGAACCCTCTTCGATTTACTGGCATGCACCTTCTCCTGCGGCATTACACAGCCTGATACGTCCGCCATTTGAGACAATAACCCACCACGCACCGGCGCGGCTCTGCACGCGGATATGTCCGGCCCACGCGGTATCCCTTAAACCGTAAAATCCCAGCGCAGGCGTTATGTCGCTTATCGTGACCCCGGGCCATATCGGCTTCATCACGAACGGTCCGCCGCTGTCACAACCGGTCACCGCTGAACTGGCCAGACACTCCTTTTCACCGTCGTTATGCAGCGCGATCCTGTGCTCGCTGTTGTGACGGTTGGCGTCATTGCGCAAAAACACCAGGTAATCCCGCACCTGGCAGGCGGTTTGCCAAAGCCGCTGCCGCTGCTGCCAGCTGTCCCAGCCATAGAGCCCTGTGGCGCTGAGGATCACTGTCAGCGAAACGGCGATAAGGGTTTCGATAAGCGTAAAGCCTTGTTCATTTTTCATGGCGGGAGTGTGGCGGAATTGCAGAAACGGTGCGAGCGTCAAACCAGAACTTTACGAGCCGCTTTCCGGAGATTTTTACCCGTTGCAACGAGTTGCATCGTCTCTGGAAACAGGCTCGAAAAACAAAACGGACGTGAAAAAAAACCGGCGCTAAAGAGCACCGGTTGTGTCAGGATTTGCCGTATCAGATGGCGACAGGAGCTTTAATGCCGGGATGCGGGTCGTAACCCTCAATCTCGAAATCATCAAAACGGTAATCGAAGATCGATTCCGGTTTACGTTTGATCACCAGCTTCGGCAATGCACGCGGTTCGCGGGTCAGCTGGAGATGCGTCTGTTCCATATGATTGCTGTAGAGGTGGGTATCACCGCCCGTCCAGACAAAATCGCCCACTTCAAGATCGCACTGCTGCGCCATCATGTGCACCAACAGCGCGTAGCTGGCGATGTTAAACGGCAGGCCGAGGAACACGTCGCAGGAGCGTTGATAGAGCTGGCAGGAGAGCTTGCCGTCCGCCACGTAGAACTGGAAAAACGCGTGGCAAGGCGCCAGCGCCATTTTATCCAGTTCACCCACGTTCCAGGCAGAAACAATGATACGGCGCGAGTCCGGATCATTTTTCAGCTGGTTCATGACGGTCGTGATCTGGTCAATATGGCGGCCGTCCGGGGTAGGCCAAGCACGCCATTGCTTGCCGTAGACCGGCCCCAGGTCGCCGTTCTCATCTGCCCACTCGTCCCAGATGGAGACATTGTTTTCATGCAGATAAGCAACATTGGTATCGCCTTGCAGGAACCAGAGCAGTTCATGAATGATCGAGCGCAGATGGCAGCGCTTCGTTGTCACCAGAGGAAAGCCTTCTTGCAGATTGAAGCGCATCTGGTGGCCAAAAATGGAGAGCGTACCGGTGCCGGTGCGGTCGTTTTTCGGCGTGCCCTCGTCGAGCACTTTTTTCATCAATTCAAGATACTGTTTCATGATTCCTCAGGAAAGTTGTTGCTGTGGACGACGACGATACGCCCAAATCATCATAATGGCACCCGCGACAATCATCGGGATGGAGAGGATCTGCCCCATGCTGATGTACTGTACCCATTCACCGGTAAACTGCGCATCCGGCTGGCGGAAGAACTCGACGATGATACGAAACGCGCCGTAGCCAATCAGGAACAGACCAGAGACAGCCCCCATTGGACGCGGTTTGCGGATATACAGATTCAGGATGATAAACAGCACCATGCCTTCCAGCGCCAGCTCATAGAGCTGTGACATATGGCGCGGCAGAACGCCGTAGGTATCGAAAATGGACTGCCACTCAGGATGCGAAGGCAGCAGCGCGATATCTTCCGCGCGGGAGCCCGGAAACAGCATGGTAAACGGCACGCTCGGATCGACACGCCCCCACAGCTCACCGTTGATGAAATTGCCCAGACGCCCTGCGCCCAGCCCAAACGGGATTAACGGCGCAATAAAATCAGCCACCTGGAAGAAGTTGCGTTTAGTGCGTCTGGCGAAGATCACCATGACCAGGATCACACCAATCAGCCCGCCGTGGAAGGACATCCCGCCGTCCCAGACGCGGAACAGATAGAGCGGGTCGTTCAGGAATACGGGGAAATTATAGAACAGGACATAACCGATGCGACCGCCCAGGAACACGCCGAGGAAACCGGCATAAAGCAGGTTTTCCACTTCGTTCTTCGTCCAGCCGCTGCCTGGACGACTGGCGCGACGGCCAGCAAGCCACATGGCAAAGACGAAGCCCACCAGGTACATCAGACCGTACCAGTGCAGCGCTACAGGTCCTATTGAGAAAATAACCGGATCGAATTCCGGAAAATGCAGATAACCACTGTTCATCTGTCACCACAAGATGTTGTTATTCCGCTGAAAGTGGACAGCGGGTGAATTGCATTCCCGCCGTTGGCAGGTGCTCCAAAGTTGCGAATCATAGCATAAGGCAGGCGCGGAGGATGCGCCTGAGATGTAAAAGATGTGTATAGGGTTTCATGCGCGCTGTTCCCCCCTCACCCCATTCCTCTCCCTCAAGGGAGAGGGGGTCGTCCGAGCCGTCATTATTTTGTGGGGATCAGCGGCCGCCGCGGATCAAACCGCCCATGCCGCGTCGCTCCATAAACGCAGCCACCTGATGGCGCACTTCGGCTGCCAGCTGTGCTTCCAGGCTACGCGCGGCCAGTTCGCGCGCCTCATCTTGTTCGATGTGACGTAACAGGTATTTCACACGCGCAACGGAACGTCCGTTCATTGACAGGTGACGGAAACCGAGACCAATCAGGATCGCCACGCACATTGGATCGCCGGCCATTTCACCGCACAGGCGGAGGTCGATATTATGCTGCTCGGCTTCGCGGGCGATCATCGCCAGGGCACGAAGCATCGCCGGATGCAGGCTGTCGTAGATGCTGGCAACGCGCGTGTTGTTGCGATCGACCGCCAGAATGTATTGCGTTAAGTCGTTGGTGCCAACAGAGATAAAATCAACCCGGGTCGCCAGCTGCGGCAACATAAAGACCATCGAAGGCACTTCAAGCATCACGCCGATACGGGGTTTAGGGATCGCATAGCCGATCATCTCTTCTACTTCGCGCCCTGCACGTTCTATCAACCGCCGCGCTTCGTCGATCTCGTCAATACTGGTGACCATCGGCAGCAAAATGCTGAGATTCCCCGTGGCCGCGTTGGCACGCAGCATGGCACGAACCTGGATAAGGAAGATTTCCGGCTGATCGAGGGTTATGCGGATCCCACGCCAGCCGAGGCAGGGATTCTCTTCGCTAATGGGCATATAGGGCAGTTGCTTATCCGCGCCGACGTCCAGGGTGCGTAACGTGACGGGTTTGTCGTTAAACATCTGCAACATGCCCTGATACTGCGCCACCTGCTCCTCTTCTGACGGGAAGCCGCTTTGCAGCATAAACGGTATTTCGGTGCGGTAGAGGCCGATGCCATCGATGCGGCTGCCGAGCTTCTCTTCATGCTCGGGGCTTAAGCCAGCATTGAGCATCACCTTCACCCGCTCACCGCTCTTGAGCTGCGCGGGCAGGTTGACGTCATCTTCCGCCAGCTTGCTTAATTCATTCTCTTCGCTGATAAGACGCTGGTACTCCTGAAGGAGCACCGGTTCAGGATCCACCAGCAACTCACCGCGATATCCGTCCACCACCAGCGTACGGCGATGCAGTACGGAGGGCTGAATATCCGCCCCCATAACGGTAGGAATACCGAGCGCGCGCACCATAATGGCGGCATGGGAGTTAGCTGCGCCATCGCGCACCACCACGCCCGCCAGCCTGTCCTGCGGTAATTCCGCCAGCGTCGTCGCCGAGAGTTCATCGGCCACCAGCACAAACCGGTTCGGCCAGGCATTCGCCCCCTGAATAGTATCATCAAGGTGGAACAGCAGACGTTGCCCAAGCGCACGTAAATCGCCGGCGCGCTCTTTCAGATAACCGTCAGTCAGCACCGCAAACTGCTCGGCAAATTTTTCAATGACCTTTTTAACCGCCCACTCTGCCACCGAACCTTTATCGACCTCGGCAAATAACTCACGACGCAAACGCGCATCGGAAAGCAGGTGTGAGTAGAGGTCGAAAATGGCCGCCGTCTCTTTTTGCGCGCCAGCGGCAAAGCGTTTGCTGTAGCGACGAAACTCATTCGCCGCCTCTTCCAGCGCAGCGGTAAGCCGTTCGCGCTCAAGCGCTTCATCCAGCGTCGAGGCTTCGTAGACCTGCTCCATCAGCGGGAGCGTGGCATCCATCCAGCCTTCGGCAATCGCGACGCCCGGCGAGGCCGGAAGCGCGCGGATGCGGGTATGACGATACTGCCCAAAAAGGGCTGCCAGCTGAGACTGAGAGAGGATCGCAGCCATTTGCGTTGCCAGCGTGACGAGGAAGGACTCCTCGCTTTCGTCGTACTGACGCAACTCGCGCTGCTGGACAACAAGCACGCCAAGCAGTTGACGACGCTGAATAATCGGCACGCCAAGGAAAGCGCGGAACCGCTCCTCTTTGACGGAAGGGATATATTTGAAGCTGGGGTGTTTTTGCGCATCGGCAAGGTTGATTGGCTCCGCCAGTCGCCCGACCAGGCCAACAATACCTTCATCAAACGCGAGCGTGACGGTGCGTCCCCGTGGTTTTTTTAAACCGCGGGTTGCCATCAGGTAGTAGCAACGTCGGTCATGGTCGGCCAGGTAGACCGAACAGACCTCGGTTTCCATCGCAAGACAGATGTCCGTCACCAGAATATTCAGCGCCTCGTTGAGGCGAGGCGCACTGGCAACCTTTTCAACTATTTCTCGCAAGCGGGTGAGCATGATTTGCGTAGCTTAACCTCTTTTACGTCGCCAGGCAGGTGCGCTCTGTGGCTTCGGAGGCGTCTCCTGAAGCTGCATCACGACACTTGCGAACTCTTTCATCACCCTACGATATACATCGCGCTTAAATGACACGACCTGACGAACCGGATACCAGTAGCTTACCCAGCGCCAGCCATCAAACTCTGGCGTGCTGCTGGTTTGCATATTGATATCTGAATCGTTGCCCACCAACTGCAAAAGAAACCACTTCTGTTTCTGGCCGATACAAACCGGCTTTGTGTCCCAACGCACCAAACGTTTCGGTAACTTGTAACGCAACCAGTTGCGGGTCGAAGCCAGGATGCGAACATCTTTTCGGCTTAAACCAACCTCTTCAAACAGCTCCCGGTACATCGCTTGTTCTGGGGACTCTCCAGGATTGATCCCGCCTTGCGGGAACTGCCAGGAGTGCTGACCATATCGCCGGGCCCACATCACCTGGCCCTGACGATTACAAATTACTATTCCTACGTTTGGGCGGTAGCCATCGTCATCAATCACCGGACTACCCCAAACTAAATCTGATATATGAATGATTGTTTCACACTACAGGGAGGCGGTAAACCACTCTCTTACAGGCCTGCAACCTAATAACATTTGAATAACTCACAATTTAGTGAGGAGTTATAAACAGATGGGGGCGACAGAGACCATTTTTATTCACCTTTTCTGTGGATATAGTTGTGAAGAAGTACGGAATTACCGATGAACAACCTTGTAACACGACGAAACGACAATTTACCCTGCTTATAATTAATCATTTAAATTCAAAACATTATATTGGAATTAAGGGTGCCAGAGGCGATTAACGTGACGATCGTCACATCAAAGATCCTCCTGCTGATGAAAGATCGAACAGCGTCGGTTTTATCCACAGATTGTGCCAATAAGTTAGGCACAATTTGTGTGAAAATTCGATTTTCATCGCACGTCAAGGCTGTAAATTGAAACAGTAGTGGCAGTTATTCCCAGTTATCCCATTTTTCTGTGGATAACATGGTGTAAGATCCTGTTTATTGTCAGTGACCAGAATTGCACAACCTGTTTTTTAGCCGCCGCGCGACAGGTTGTAGTCTAAAAAAGATGAAATAAATCATACGCATGGGATATTCACTCAGAAAAAGGTAAACTCTGTCCACAAGGGATAAAATATCAGCTCATTTTTTAATCAAAAGGTTGTTAGCATGCATTCTCTCGCCCCACTGCTCTCCCCTCCCGTCAGTGAAGCCCAGTTGTTCCAGCAGGCGCAACGTCTGGCAGGCTATTCACTGGGCGAGCTGGCCGTGATGGCGGGGTTGACGATACCCAACGATCTAAAGCGTGATAAGGGCTGGATCGGCGTATTGCTGGAACGCTGGCTGGGCGCAAGCGCGGGCAGTAAACCCGAGCAAGATTTTGCGGCGCTGGGGGTGGAACTGAAGACGATCCCCATCGATAGCCAGGGGCGGCCGCTGGAAACCACCTTTGTCTGCGTTGCGCCGCTCACGGGTAACAGCGGAGTGACCTGGGAAACCAGCCACGTCAGGCATAAGCTGAAGCGGGTATTGTGGGTACCCGTTGAGGGCGACAGGCAGATCCCGCTGGCAGAGCGTCGCGTTGGCGCCCCGCTGCTCTGGAGCCCGAATGAAGAAGAAGAGAGACAGCTTTCCCAGGACTGGGAAGAGCTGATGGACATGATTGTGCTGGGACAGGTTGAGCGGATCACCGCCCGGCATGGCGAAGTGCTGCAACTTCGCCCTAAAGCCGCCAACAGCAAAGCGCTCACTGAAGCGGTAGGCGCACAGGGCGAACCGATCCTGACGCTGCCGCGCGGTTTCTATCTTAAAAAGAATTTCACCGGGGCGCTGCTGGCACGCCACTTCCTGTTGAAAACATAGTTTTTTACTAATTTTGCGCTCCGGCTAACATAATCTCCTCCTTTTTAAGATTTCCCCCCTTTCACCTGTCGTAATATCAGGTTATTACTACACTATGATTTGATACGAGCCAGGTGAGGATGAGAACGATGAAAAAATGGGCAGTAATTATCTCAGCAGTCGGTTTAGCGTTTGCGGTATCGGGTTGTAGCAGCGACTATGTCATGTCAACGAAAGATGGTCGTATGATCCTGACCGATGGCAAACCCGAAGTCGACGACGATACCGGTCTGGTGAGTTACCGCGATCGCGAAGGCAATCAAATGCAGATTAATCGCGACGAAGTCTCCCAGATCATCGAGCGTTAAACAGATAAAGGTCAGTAGCTTGCTGGCCTTTTTGATTTTTTCCTTCCCCTTTTGCCTTCCCTCTGCCATGTTTATATTCCTTTGTCGGGAGGTTCCTGACGCAGTCTGTATGTCAAAAAAAGGAAACCGGCTATGCATTATCACCGTATCCCCCACAGCGCTCTGGAGATCAGCCAACTGGGGTTGGGCACCATGACTTTTGGTGAACAAAACAGCGAAGCCGATGCCCATGCACAACTCGATTACGCCGTCAGCCAGGGCATTAACCTGATTGACGTGGCGGAGATGTACCCCGTTCCTCCCCGCCCGGAAACACAAGGTCTTACTGAAACTTATGTCGGCAACTGGCTGGCGAAACGCGGCAATCGCGAAAAGCTGGTCATCGCCTCTAAAGTCAGCGGCCCTTCCCGTAATAACGATGCCGGGATCCGCCCTAACCAGATCCTCGATCGCAAGAATATCCGTGCCGCGCTGGATGCCAGCCTCAAGCGCCTGCAAACCGACTATCTCGATCTTTATCAGGTGCACTGGCCGCAGCGTCCGACGAACTGCTTCGGTAAGCTTGGCTACACCTGGAACGAAAGTGCTCCGGCCGTTACCCTGCTGGAAACGCTGGAAGCGCTCACGGAGTGCCAGCGGGCGGGTAAGATCCGCTACATCGGCGTTTCCAACGAGACGGCGTTTGGCGTGATGCGCTATTTGCATCTGGCCGATAAACACGACCTGCCGCGCATCGTGACCATTCAGAACCCGTACAGCCTGCTGAACCGCAGTTATGAAGTGGGTCTGGCGGAGGTGACGCAGTACGAAGAGGTGGAGCTGCTCGCCTACTCCTGTCTGGGCTTCGGTACTCTGACGGGCAAATACCTGAACGGCGCGAAACCGGCTGGCGCGCGTAACACGCTTTTCAGCCGCTTCACCCGCTACAGCGGCGAGCAGACGCAAAAAGCCGTTGCGGCCTATGTGGATATCGCGAAACGTCACGGACTCGATCCGGCGCAGATGGCGCTGGCCTTCGTGCGTCGCCAGCCGTTTGTGGCGAGTACCCTGCTCGGCGCCACGACGATGGATCAGTTGAAAACCAATATTGAGAGTTTCCATCTGAACCTGAGTGAAGAGGTATTAGCGGAGATTGAAGCGGTGCATCAGGTATACACCTACCCGGCACCGTAATAAAAGCAAAACGGCAACGCACGTTGCCGTTTTTAGGGTTTTCACCCTCTCCCTGTGGGAGAGGGCCGGGGTGAGGGCATCAGGCCGCACAATTCAACGACGACGCTGCCAGACCCACAGCCCGGTAATCGCCAGCGCGAACAGCGCGCCGAATCCTACCCCGATTGCCACGACCGGCGCACCTGCTTTTACCGCCAGCGAGTAAATCCCCAGCATCAGTAACATCGCCATGTTTTCACCAAGGTTTTGCACCGCAATGGCGTTGCCCGCCCCAACGGTTTGCTTGCCGCGCTCCTGTAACAGCGCGTTTAGCGGCACCACAAAGAAACCGCCTAACATGCCGATCAGCAACAGCAGGGCATAGGCAGGCAATAGGGCATGTTGCAGGGAGAAGAACAGAACGCCGACGCCGATCAGGATCCCCGCAGGCATGCAGCGCGCGACGGTTTCCAGCGTCACCAGTTTTGCCGCAGCCCCGGCCCCGACAACAATCCCGACGGCGACCATGGCATTCAGGTAAGTCGGCGTGGCGTTGTCAGTAATGCCCAGCGCCACCGGCACCCACAGCACCAGCAGGAAACGCAGCGTAACGCCGGCCCCCCAGAACATGCTGGTGCCCATCAGCGAGAAGCGTGTTTCACCGTTACGCCACAGTACGCGGCAGGCGTTGAAGAAGCTGCCGGTCATGGGCCCGAAGCGCCAGGATTGCCCCGGACGCGCCACGTCCAGTTTGGGGATAAACAGGTTGGCGATCACCGCGCCACCGTACATCAGGGCGCAGATGCCAAGCGCGGCGAGCACATGCCAGTCTGCCAGTACGCCTCCCGCCACCGAACCCAGCAGAATAGCCGCAATGGTGGAGGACTCCATCAGGCCGTTGGCCTTCACCAGCTTATCACCGGTGGTGAGCTCACCCAGAATACCGTACTTCGCCGGGGAGTAGGCTGCCGCACCAATGCCCACCAGCGTGTAGCCGACAAACGGGTTGATACCAAAGCAGATACTTGCCGCGCCCAGAAGCTTAAGGCTGTTGGCAAACATCATGACACGACCTTTCGGGAAGCTGTCCGCCAACTGGCCGACAAACGGCGCAAATACGATGTAAGCACCCACAAACACCATCTGTAGGATCGGCTGGCTCCAGTCGGGATAAAACTCAGCTTTCAGCAATGCCAGCGTGGCAAACAGCAACGCGTTATCGCCGAACGCGGAAAGAAACTGGGCGGCGATAACCGCCATCATACCTTTCGACCAGATTGAAGTGTTAGTGTGCACTGACTCACGCATTTTGCTGTTCCGCCTCTTCAACCATGCCCTTCAGGGTCACGAAATCGGGTTTACCGCTGCCCAGCACCGGTAACTGTTTGAGGTAACGAATATCGCGGGGAACCGCCAGCTCGGGGATACCGTGTTCGCGTGCATACCTGAGCAGCGCGTCACGTTTCATTTCACCGTCTGTCGTGAAGAGCACCAGCGCCTCGCCTTTACTGGCATCACTTTTCACCACGGTCGCATGCATTTTCTCCGCCGAGACTGCGGTCGCCAGCGTCTCGACCATTTCAAGAGAGACCATTTCCCCGGCGATTTTGGCGAAGCGTTTTGCACGTCCCTGGATCTGCACGAAGCCCTGATCGTCGAAGCGCACGATATCGCCCGTGTCGTACCAGCCCGTTTCAACCTCGCCATTGACGTTCTCGGCCGTCGGCGCCTCAAGCACGCCCGGGTTTTCCACACGCAGATAGCCGTTCATGACGTTCGGCCCTTTCAGCTGAAGACGTCCGCCGTCTTCAATACCCGGCACCGCCAGCAGACGTGCGTCCAGCCCCGGCAGAATGCGGCCAACCGTTCCCGGTTTTGCCGCCATCGGAACGTTGATGGAGACCACCGGCGCGCACTCCGTCACGCCATAGCCTTCCAGAATGCGCAGGCCAAACTTGTCCTGCCAGATCTGGCGCGTGCTGTCCTGGAGTTTTTCCGCCCCCGCCACCACGTAGCGCACGCGGAAGAAATCATACGGGTTAGCGAAGCGCGCGTAGTTTCCGAGGAAGGTGGACGTCCCGAACAGCACCGTGCAGTTACGGTCATAGACCAGCTCCGGCACAATGCGGTAGTGCAGCGGGCTTGGGTAGAGGAACACCTCGGCACCGGTCAACAGCGGCGTAAAGAGCCCCACGGTCAGACCAAAGGAGTGGAACAACGGCAGCGCCGACATAAAGCGATCGTTGGCGGTAAAGTCAGCGATGGTTTTAATCTGTTCGACGTTCGCCAGAATGCTTTTGTGACTGTGAACCACACCTTTCGGGTTGCCTTCAGAGCCAGAGGTAAAGAGGATAATGGCATCATCCTCCGGCTGCTGCTTAACCTGCGCCAGACGCGGCATCAGCAGGAGCGCGAAAATCCACAGCTTGTCGGCGGTCGTGACGTCTGCTTTCAGATCTTCCAGGAACACCCAGCGCACCTGCGTCAGCTGTTCCGGCAGGTGCCACAGCTTGCCTTTATCCAGGAACTGGCGGGAGGTAAAGACGGTGTTGATTTGCGCCGCGGTAATCGCGCTGGAGAGCCCTTTCACGCCCGCCGTGTAGTTCATCATCGCCGGAATGCGGCCCCGGGAGACGGCACCAAAGATCACCGCCGCGCTGATACCCGCGTTTGGCAGCATCAGGCCGATCTTTTCGCCCCGTTTGCTGTACTTTTCCAGAATACGCCCGACAAACAGCGTTTTGGTCAACAGCTTACGGTAGGTATCTGGCGTAAAGTTGATGTCTTCGATGCAGTTTTTCTTCGCACCGTAGCGATACTGGGCCGACAGCAACGATTCATACAGCGTTTCGCGCGGGCGAACGGCCATGCGCGCTTCCATCATAATCTGGTGCAGCATTTCCCCGGCGATTTTACGGCGGTCGCGCGCACGCGGCGCCTCGGGCATCGGCAGTGACGTCGGCGGTAATATATGCAGGGTAATTTTCGGGAACAGACGCTGCTTCACCAGCCCTTTCAGACGGCTGAAAAAGGTCAGCTCAGCCCCGTCGATGCGTAGCGGCACGACGGTGGCCTGAGACTTCGCCGCGACAAAACCGGCCCCGTCGTAAATTTTCATCAGGGAGCCCGTCACTGAAATCCGCCCTTCCGGGAAGATAACCACCGGGCGCCCCTGCCCAACCAGACGCACCAGATGTTTAATCATCATCGGTTTGGTTGGGTCGAGCGGGACAAAATCAATCAGCGGCTTGAGCCAGCGCATGTACCATTTTTCACTGATGGAGCTGTACACCGCGAAAACGGGCCGCACGGGCAAAAACAACGCCAGCAATACGCCATCAAGAAAAGAGACGTGATTCGGTGTGATAAGAACACGCTCGCCATAGAGTGCCTGCGTATCGCCAGTCACGCGGATGCGAAACAGGACCCGGAACAGTGTGCGGAAGAACCCAAAAAGCATTTCAACTCCCTTTGCCAGCCAGTGTGAAAGGTATAAATGGTGGCAGATTACACGAGAAGTAGTGAGGGAGCGATAGCAAAAACAGAGGCGAAAAAAAACCTGCGCATCCGCGCAGGTTGGTGCAAGAGAAGAGTACGAAAACGTACCAGGAATACTCACCAATCAATACCTCTGGGATCTTGATTGTGACCTCCGGCGACAGGCTTCGCCAGCGGGAAAACGCAAGGGAATGAGCCGAAGTGCAACCAGGTGTGAATATTCTCTTTTGCTGTTACAGGTTGAACTTACAGGCAAAAAAAACCTGCGTAAAACGCAGGTTGGTGTAAATCGTGTTAATCAACCGAAGTTGATTCCACCTATCAATACCTCTGGGATCTCGACTCTAGCAATTCACAACGCATCGTTGCTAACGGACAATCGCAACAGCCTGAGGCAAAGTGTAACTAAAGGTTCAGATTGACATTATTCAGACATGACTGGCCGTGTAACGATTACACCGCGAGGGATGTTCTGCTTCACGTTTGCAGAGGACGCTTACCCGCTCCCCTTGAATGCGCGCCGCTTTTCCGCAACACTAGTTAGTGTGTAAACGCTTACCCCTATAAGAAGGTATCGAATGGCGACAATTAAGGATGTGGCTCGTCTGGCCGGTGTTTCCGTCGCGACCGTCTCCCGCGTGATCAACAACTCCCCTAAAGCGAGTGATGCATCGCGCCAGGCCGTGCAGGACGCCATGGAAAACCTGAATTATCACCCTAACGCCAACGCGCGCGCCCTTGCCCAGCAGTCGACAGAAACCATCGGGCTGGTGGTCGGGGATGTATCCGATCCGTTTTTCGGTGCGATGGTCAAAGCCGTAGAACAAGTCTCTTATCACACCGGTAATTTCCTGCTGATTGGTAATGGCTACCACAATGAACAGAAAGAGCGCCAGGCCATTGAGCAACTGATCCGTCATCGCTGTGCGGCGCTGGTGGTCCATGCCAAAATGATCCCCGACGCCGAGCTGATCCATCTGATGAAACAGATACCGGGGATGGTAATTATCAACCGTATTATTCCCGGTTTTGAAACCCGCTGCGTGGCGCTCGACGACCGTTACGGCGCATGGCTCGCAACCCGTCATCTGATCCAGCAGGGCCATACCCGAATTGGTTATCTGTGCTCCAACCACCCAATTTCCGATGCGGAAGATCGCCTTCAGGGCTATTACGACGCGCTGCGTGAAGCCGGTCTGCCGTGCAACGATCGTCTTGTGGCGTACGGAGAACCGGATGAGAGTGGCGGCGAGCAGGCGATGACGGAGCTGCTGGGCCGCGGGCGGAATTTCACCGCCGTGGCCAGCTATAACGACTCCATGGCCGCCGGCGCAATGGGCGTGCTGAATGATAACGGGATTGACGTCCCGGCAGAAATTTCGCTGATTGGCTTTGATGATGTGCTGGTATCGCGCTACGTGCGCCCTCGCCTGACCACCGTGCGCTACCCGATTGTGACCATGGCAACGCAGGCGGCAGAACTGGCGTTAGCGCTGGCCGAGCATCGCCCGCCACCGGAAATTACCCACCTGTTCAGCCCAACCTTAGTGCGCCGTCACTCGGTGGTATCGCCCGCGGAAGCCGTGAGCGAACAGCGATAGAGATGGACGATTTTATCCGGGTATTCCAGCGCATCGCCGATGTAGTGCCAGCCGTAACGTTCGTAGAAGTCGCGGCAGGCAGACCAGAGATGAAGCTCGTGATACCCGGCGCGTCGCGCGTAGCCGATAACATGCTGCTGAAGTTTTCCCGCCAGCCCGTTTCCCCGGGCGGCTTCATCGACATATAGCGCAGCCAGCCAGGGGTGGAGATCCTGCCGGGAAATTAAATCGCAACGCCATAACCCAACCGTGCCCAGCAGCTGGTCATCCTCAACGGCAATAAAGGTGAGCGGTAACTCGCCCGGCGTCAGGCTGTGCTCGACAATGCTCTGGAAAAAGGCACGCGGCATACCTTCACCAAACGCGTTCCAGATCCAGTCGATCACCTGCTGTGTAAACTGCGGCGCAGCGTGAAGCGGCAGTATATTCACACCAGCTTCCCCTGGAAAAGGGGGACCGATTCAAAGAGATAGCCGTCAAAATCGGGCGCGTCTTCGTCTGACAGCTCAAGCAGGCTCTTTTTGACGTTTTCAAGATGCTGGAACATCGCCTGCCATGCCCCCATCACGTCGCGGCGGCGGAGCGCAGCGAGAATGGTTTGCCTGTCGCCGAGCCATTTCAGCCGCCAGGCGCGACTGGCGATGTGGCCGTTGAACTGCTGCCACAGCGGGCTGCTGTCCATGTGATGCCAGACGCTTTCAACGGTCGCCAGCAGCATCTGGTTTTGTGTGGCCCCCGCCAGTACCAGGTGGAACATTTTGTTGTTGTCCTGGCTGCGATCGTCGGCGGCAATTGCCCGTTGCTCCTGCTCGATGATGCGGCGCAGGTTGTCGATATCCGCCCGCGTCGCCATTTTTGCGGCAAAGGCGGCAATGTTGCTTTCAAGCAGCTGACGCGCCTGGAGAATTTCAAACGGACCCACGTCACTGTTCAGAAAACGCTCTTCCTCGTTTTCATGCTCCTCCGGAATGCGCATCACGTACACGCCAGACCCCTGGCGAATATCCACCGTCCCCTGTAGCTCAAGCATCAGCAGCGCCTCGCGCACGATAGTGCGGCTCACGCCATACGTCTCGGCGATGTTGCGCTCCGGCGGCAGACGCGATCCCACGGGATAATGCCCCTGGATAATCTGCGCCCGTAAATCCTCGCCAATCTCCTGGTACTGTTTTTTTTCCGGCAGGATGACAGCCTTATCCACGTTTTCACCTGTGTTTTTCAGTTAATGCGCGGGCCGGACGTCCTCCCGGCCAGTTTTTGCGCTATTTTACCAGAAGGCTTACTTCCATTCATCGTCAACCCTGAGCGTCAGCACACGCTCATCGCGCAGCTGGCGGAACCAGGACGCTGATTTCTTTGCCCGCCGTGCGCGATGGTTTTCAAGGTCGATCTCAATAAGCCCGTAGCGGTTTTTAAACGCGTTCATCGGGGAGACGTTGTCGGTGAACGCCCACAGCATATAGCCGTGGCAGTTAGCCCCCGCCTCCCGCGCCAGCAGCGTGTAATAAAGATGTTCGCTGATAAACGCGATGCGGTACGCGTCATCGATAATCCCGTCGCGATTGCGAAACTGCGCTTCATTCTCCACGCCCATCCCGCTTTCCGCTACAAACCAGTCAATGTTGCGATAGTCGTTTTTAATCCGCATAGCCATGTCGTAAATAATGCGCGGGAAGATCTCCCAGCCGCGGGAGGTGTTCATCCTCCGCCCCGGCAGCTCGAACGGCTCGTAGTAGTACGCCGGATGGAACGGCGTCTCCGGGTGCCAGGCGCGGGATGGCGCTTTGACGCGATGCGGGTAATAGAGGTTAATGCCCAGCTCGTCGACGGTGTTGTCGGCAATCAGCGCCAGCTCGTCAGCCGTGTAATCCCACCGCACCTGATGCTGCGCCAGCAGGGTAAAAAGCGCCTGCGGATAGCGTCCGTGTACCAGCGGGTCGAGAAAGACGCGGTTATAGAACAGATCGTACATCTCTGCCGCCCGCACGTCGTGCGGCGCGCGCGAGCGCGGATAGGTCACTTCCGGGTTAAGAATACAGCCCACCGTGCCGTTATACCCTTTCTCACGAAACAGCTTCACCACTTTCGCCGTCGCCAGCACCTTATGGTGGTTCCACTGCATCCAGGTGCTGGTGTTCTGCTCATAGGGCCAGCGCAGCGCGTCGAGGTAGACGCGCGTCTGGACCACAATCGGCTCGTTGAAGGTAAACCAGCGGGTGACTTTGCCGTGAAAGCGCTCAAACACCTTTTCCGCATAGCGAACGAACAGCCCGACGACATGCTTCGACGCCCAGCCGCCGTAGGTCTCCAGCAGCACGCCCGGCAGCTCGTAGTGTTCCAGGCAAATCATTGGCTCAATGCCCTGACGGTGCATTTCATCGAACAGCGCGTCGTAGTACGCGGCGTACTCCTCGTCTACCGTCGCATTTTCATAGTCGGTTAAAAATCGTGACCAGTTGATGGAGGTACGATAGTGCGTCAGGCCCGCCTGCTTCATCAGCGCCACGTCTTCGCGAAAGCGATTGATAAAGTCGGTTGCCACCGCCGGGCCGTAGCCGTTGTGCCAGACGTGACGATCGTTCTTGTACCAGAGATCGATCCACGAATCCTGCCCCGGCTTTTTGCCGCTCCAGCCCTCGGTCTGCCAGGCCGATGCCGCCGCGCCCAGCATAAAATCTGGCGGTATGGTTATCTGTTTTATGCTCATCCTGTCCTCATGCGTTATCGGTGGCTTGTTGCAGTGCGGCCTGATCTGCGCGGCGTGAGGCAATTTTCACAAACGGCAGATAGATAATCACCGCGGTCACGATGCAGATAAACTGGGTGATCACCGCCCCCATGGAGCCCGCGGTGGACAGCCAGGCGTTGATCAGCGGTGGCGTGGTCCAGGGCACCATCACCACGGCTTTCCCGGCAAATCCGGTCACGGTGGCAAAGTAGCCAATCGAGCCCGTCACCAGCGGCGTGATGATGAACGGGATAGCCAGGATCGGGTTGAGCATGACTGGCATACCGAAGATCACCGGCTCGTTGATGTTAAAAATACCCGGGCCGATGGAGAGCTTGGCGATCTCCTTCATCTCTTTACGTTTGGTGGCAATCATGACGGCTATCAGCAGGCCGATGGTCAGGCCAGAGCCGCCGATGCTCATATAGACGTCCCAGAACGGCATGGTGATGATGTTTGGCACCTCTTTGCCCTGCTCGAACGCGCTCATGTTAACGGTGATTGCCCCCAGCAGCAGCGGCTCGCGGATCGGCTTGATCATCTGGTTGCCGTGGATACCAATCACCCAGAACAGCTGGGCGACAAACATCAGCAGCAGGATCCCCGGCAGGCTTTGCACCACCCGCTCCAGCGGCTGTTGCACCACCTGGTAAACCGCGTCGTAGAGATACATTCCGGTAACCTGATGAAACACGAAGCCAAAGGTGGCGATGGCGGTGGTGGTGATAATGGCCGGGAGCAACGCAGAGAACGACGCGGCGACGTTCGGCGGCACCGTGTCCGGCATCCTGATTTTCAGCCCCTTGCGGTTTTCCAGCCAGCAGTAAATCTCCACTGACAGGATGGCGATAAACATGCCGAGGAACAGGCTGCGGGTATCCGAGAACTGGCGCAGCAGCACGTCTTTCACCACGTGCATCTCGCCGTCCACCAGCATTGCCACCGTCGTCGGCGTCACGCAGATAAAGCAGATCACCGCCAGCAGGCCGGGGAACAGAGACTTAATGCCGTTAATACGCCCCAGCTCAATGCCGATTAAAAACACCGCGCCGATGTTGAGAAAGTTGAGCGTGGCATAGTTGAGCGCGCTGGTGATCGGCTTCAATGCCGCAAGAAACGACAGCGACTGAAAGCTCGCCAGGCCGTTTTTCGGATCCAGCACCATATTGGAGATCAGTACCGAGAACGCCCCCACAATGATGACCGGCATTAAGGTAATAAACGCAGACTTAATCGCCTGGATATAGCGATAACTGTTGAAGGTGGTGGCAAAACTGCCCAGAGCGTCGATCAGTTTTTCCTGAAATGCCATAGGGTAATACCTCAGTAAAAGGGCTTTTATTGAATAAGATGGACAGCCGGATACTATTGGTATGCCAAAAATAGCGTCCACAGGCGCTTTGTTCTGTGATTAAGCTCTCAATGAGGTAAGAGGTATTCCAGATTGCGATTTATCACCATTTTGGCATGCCAATGACAGGCATTTATCCCGCGGGCAAGGATCGTTACCGAAAAGCGTGATCGTTATGGGGTTTTGCCCTTCCCACGTCGCTTATGCGCCGGATGGTCTGTGTTAAACTGCAAACCATTACGTGGAAACAGGAATTTCGAATGGCAACAATGCTGGATGTCTCACTGCGTGCGGGCGTGTCGAAGGCCACCGTTTCGCGCGTGCTGAACGGCACAGGTCAGGTTAAAGAGAGCACGCGTCAGCAGGTATTTCGCGCGATGGAGGAGCTGGGCTATCGTCCGAACTTTCTCGCGCGTTCGCTGGCTAACCAGACCAGCAACAGCATTGGGCTGGTCGTCTCGACGTTCGACGGTTTTTACTTTGGTCGTTTGCTACAGCAGGCGTCACGGCAGACCGAAAAGCACGGTAAGCAACTGATTGTTACCGACGGTCACGACGCCCCTGAACAGGAAGAACAGGCGGTGCAGATGCTCGCCGACCGCAAGTGCGACGCCATCGTGCTGTACACGCGTTACATGAGCGAAAAGACGATCCTGAAGCTGATCAACAGCGTGCAGACGCCGCTGGTGATCATTAACCGTGAAGTGAGCCAGGCGGCGGATCGCTGCGTGTTCTTTGAACAGCAGGACGCGGCCTTCAAAGCGGTGGATTACCTGATAAGCCACGGCCACCGGGAGATCGCCTGTATCACCGTCCCGATCCACACGCCAACAGGTAAAGCGCGACTGATGGGCTACCGTAAGGCGCTGGAGAAGCACGGTATTCGTCTCGACGAGCGGCGGATTAAATACGGCGATGCAGGCATGACGCGGGGTTACGAGCTGTGCAAGGAGCTGATTGCGGAAAAGACATCGTTCAGCGCCCTGTTTGCCTGTAACGATGATATGGCCCTGGGCGCCTCCAAAGCATTACACCAGGCCGGGCTGAAGATCCCGCAGGATATTTCGCTGTTTGGTTTTGACGATGCCCCCAGCGCAAAGTGGCTGGAGCCTGCCCTGTCGTCGGTGTATCTGCCGATCGACAACATGATCGTCACGGCGATCGACCAGGCGATCCGGCTGGCAAAAAACCAGCCGGTTGAAGCGATCCCGCCGTTCACCGGCACCCTGGTGTTACGCGATTCGGTGACAACAGGGCCCTGGTTTAATCAGACCAGCTCTAACGACAGCAGCTCCTGAATGGTCTGGCGACGGCGAATCAGCCGCGCCACGCCGTTATCAAACAGCACTTCCGGCAGCAGCGGGCGGCTATTGTAGTTGGACGACATAGACGCCCCGTACGCACCGGTATCATGCAGCACCAGATAATCTCCCGGTTTTACCTCTGGCAGCGAACGGGTTTCGACTTTCCCGCCTTCCTGCTGAGTAAAGACGTCACCGGATTCACACAGCGGGCCAGCAACAACGGTCTCGATGCGCGGGGCGTTGACCAGATCGCGGCCATCGGCGGCAAGCGCGGTGATGTGATGATAGCTGCCGTACATGGACGGGCGCATCAGATCGTTGAAGCCAGCATCAATCAGCACAAAGTGACGGCTTCCCATCTCCTTCACGCTCCGCACCTGCGCCACCAGCACGCCAGCTTCGGCGACCAGGAAACGACCCGGCTCAATCTCCAGCTTCACCGCATGACCCAGATGGGCGGCGATGCTGTCACGCGCGGCGCTCCACAGGCCGTAATAGTGATCTGTGTCGATCGCCTCTTCCCCTTCGCGGTAAGGAATCGAAAGCCCTCCCCCGGCGGAGATTGCCTCCAGATCCTGACCAAAATCGATAACCTGACGCACCATGGCGCCACAGACCTGCTCAAGATGGCCGTAATCTACGCCGGACCCGATATGCATGTGAATGCCCACCAGCTTGAGGTTGTAGCGTTGTAAAACCTCCAGCGCCGCAGGCATATCGGCATACCAGATCCCGTGCTTGCTGTTTTCGCCCCCGGTATTGGTTTTCTGACTATGGCCGTGACCAAAGCCCGGGTTGATGCGCAGCCAGACGCGATGGCCAGGAGAGACCTGCCCAAGCTGTTCCAGCATATCCACCGAACCGGCATTGACCGGGATTTGCAGCTCATGCACGCGCGCCAGCGTGGCGTCGTCTATCAGGTCAGCGGTGAAGACGATCGCGTCGCTGTCGGCTTTCGGATCAAACCCGGCCGCCAGCGCACGTTCGATTTCACCCAGCGATACGGAGTCAACCTTCACGCCCCGCTCGTGCATCAGGCGCAGAATATGAATATTGGAGCAGGCCTTCTGCGCAAAACGCACCACGTCAAACTGATGCAGCGCGGCGATCTTCTCGCGGACAATCTGCGCATCGTAGACCCACACCGGGCAGCCGAATTCGGCAGGCAGGCGCAGCAGGTTATCGGCGTTTAAATCGGTCTCAGTCTGGTTGAGTGGGCGTGGCATGGTCGTCTCCGGAAATCAGTTTTTTATCATTACGCCATAGCCTGAAGAGAATAAAAAATATCGTTTTATCGTGAGTCTATGCAAAAATGATATGGACTACGCTCAGCCATCAGGTGCCCTATGCCCGCCGTTAACCTACGCCATATCGAGATTTTTCATGCGGTAATGACCACCGGCAATCTCACTGAAGCCGCGCACATGCTGCACACCTCGCAGCCGACGGTCAGCCGCGAGCTGGCGCGTTTTGAGAAAGTGCTGGGGCTGAAGCTGTTTGAACGCACCCGCGGCAGGCTGCATCCAACGGTGCAGGGTTTACGTCTGTTTGAGGAGGTTCAGCGCTCCTGGTACGGGCTGGACAGGATCGTGAGCGCGGCAGAGAGCCTGAGGGAGTTCCGCCAGGGCGAGCTGTCCATCGTCTGCCTGCCGGTCTTTTCCCAGTCATTCCTGCCGGTACTGTTACAGCCGTTTCTGGCCCGCTATCCGGAGGTCAGCCTGACCATCGTGCCGCAGGAGTCGCCGCTGCTGGAGGAGTGGCTTTCGGCCCAGCGCCACGATCTGGGTCTGACCGAAACCCTCGTCACGCCAGCGGGAACGGAACGCACGGAGCTACTGTCGCTGGATGAGGTCTGCGTGCTGCCTGCCAGCCACCCGCTTGCCCACAAAACGGTGCTGACCCCGGCGGATTTTCACGGTGAGAACTATATCAGCCTGTCGCAGACCGACAGCTACCGGCAGCTTCTGGATGGCCTGTTTGCCGAACATCAGGTGAAGCGGCGGATGGTGATGGAAACGCACAGTGCGGCGTCTATTTGCGCGATGGTGCGCGCGGGCGTGGGTATTTCGGTGGTGAACCCGCTCACGGCCATGGACTACGCCAGCAGCGGCGTGGTTCTGCGCCGTTTTAGCGTTTCCGTTCCCTTTACCGTGAGCCTGATCCGCCCGCTGCACCGGCCCGCCTCAGCGCTGGTTGATGCGTTTAGTGAACACCTGATTGCGCACGCGCGTCAGGTGGCGCTTCGCTTACCTGACCTGCAAAAACCACTATGACAGCATAAACTCCACCGCATCCGCGGCATGGATGGCGGCGGTATCGAAGACCGGTATCGGGCTTTGGTCTGTTGGCACCAGCAGGCCAATTTCGGTACAGCCGAAGATAACCCCTTCCGCCCCCTGCTGCGCCAGTTTCTCAATCACGCTGACGTACCAGGCGCGCGACGTTTCGCTGAAGGTGCCCAGACACAGTTCATCAAAAATAATCTGGTTAATGCGCCCCCGATCGGCCTCTTCCGGGATCAGGCTTTCAATCCCGAACTGGCTGTTCAGCCGCCCGCGGTAAAAATCCTGCTCCATGGTGTAGCGCGTCCCCAGCAGCGCCACGCGCGTCATGCCGGCGGCGCGTATGGCACGCCCGGTGGCATCCGCGATATGTAAGAACGGCAGCGAACAGCGGTCTTCAATGTGCGACGCCACCTTATGCATGGTGTTGGTACACAGCAGAATACCCTGCGCGCCCGCACGCTCCAGCCCGAGCGTGGCGTCCGCCAGCATCTGCCCCGCTTTGTCCCACTCCCCGCTCGACTGGCAGGCTTCTATTTCATGGAAGTCCACGCTGTGCAGCAGCAGGCTGGCCGAATGCAGACCGCCCAGACACTGTTTGACGCCTTCATTAATCAGGCGGTAGTACGGGATCGTTGATTCCCAGCTCATGCCCCCTAACAGACCGATCGTTTTCATCTTTCCTCCTGTGCATTTCACCCAGTGAAGCAAACTTGTGATCGCCTTTCCAGTTATTTGGCTAAACGTTTCCTTTTCTCTGCGGGTGCGATAAGTTAATTGAAACAATGTTTCATTACATAACAGGGCGAAAATATGTTTATTTTCCATAAAGAGACCACGCTTGAGGATCTGGGCAACGGCGTGACGCGTCGTATTCTGGCGCACGACGGCAGGATGATGGCGGTGGAAGTGAATTTCGAACAAGGCGCGATTGGCCCGATGCATAACCACCCGCATGAGCAGCTCACCTACGTTCTCTCGGGGGAGTTTGAGTTCACCATCGGCGAGGAGAAGCATGTGGTGACCGCGGGCGACACCCTCTATAAAGCGCCGCACGTGATGCACGGCTGCGTTTGCCTGAAACCCGGCACCCTGCTGGATACCTTTACGCCGGTACGCGAAGATTTCCTGAAATAAAAAAAGGCGCTCAGTTGAGCGCCTTTTTTGAAGTTATTCCGTAACCGGCTCAGGTAATGACTCCAACTTATTGATAGTGTTTTATGTTCAGATAATGCCCGATGACTTTGTCATGCAGCTCCACCGATTTTGAGAACGACAGCGACTTCCGTCCCAGCC
>NZ_JBMKHP010000021.1:0-60120 GCF_049238705.1 Enterobacter cloacae complex sp. IR5403
GCGCACTAAGACCGCACGAATATAATGGTGGGTTAACGCCAAACGAATCAGAAAACCGATACTGGAAAAACTCTAACGCGGTGGCCAGTTTTTGTTGACCACTTCACCAGCCAGATGTAACCCTGGCGGTCGAAGCGCTCCCAGATTTGCTCAAAGGTCTAGCCAGGTGGCTGGGCGCACTGGTTATGTCAAACCGACGGGCCATGAACTGGTCCGGGAAGTCTATGGGATTATCGTAGACCGTCCAAAGTTCAAGATTTGTCGATGTGTCAGTTACCATTCTGCTTCGAACTCGCCTTCGCGCAGTTCGCACTTGCCCTCAATAATTTCCCACGCATGAGTCATGCCCATATTCATCAACTCAATGGTACGCTCGCGGTCATCGGAATAAGCGCCAACAAATATGACGTATTCCAATTTAGGTTCTCCAAATTCAGGCGAGCAGCCGAAATCATGGAAAGCAGCTTGCCATTGAGTACCTTCTTCATCTGGCATATGGAAAAGTTGCATAGGGCGTTCACCTGGTTCGAACTCAATAAAGCTCGCTGAACCAGCCGGGGAAGTGAGCACCCGAGCATGGCCATCAAAAAAATAATTGCTGGCGCTTCTCAATCCTTCCACATAAAACAACCGGCCATCTGATAGTTGTTTCAAGACCAGATACACCTCACGTCGCTGAATACTCATTATTATTCCTGTGGTTATGGGCATTGAAGGATATTAAGTATGCCCATGCGTAAACCTGGGAGAAAGCAAAAGAGGTATAGCCTGCAGAAGAAATTTTCATTTATTTGACCGATGCCCCGATCTCGATCATTTTGGCCACAACCTTGTCCAGTTTCACGTTACTCAGCGTCAACGTCGCCAAGCATTGGCGCCAGGGCGATCACATCCACGTCATTATTGCGGGTAGGCAAGAGTGTTCACGTGAGTCGTCTGGCAGGTCGAGTCGTGGAGTGACACTACAAAATGCATTGATGCGGAAACATCTGACAGAACAATCGAAAACTTGACCTGCTCCCTTATTGTTTGATTCAGGGTAAATTAAGCAACTTCCGCTCCCGGCAAAGAGCGGGCGAACTCATCGAGCATAAAGTCCGCTGTGAGCGAAAAGCGGACGCCCGCATAGCGTAAACAGGCGTCTGATATTTTGATATGGATTGATGACTTAACCCCTTCCCCGCTTCGTCAATGACTTTCTCGTCATTATCTTTGGTAAATGATCCTTTTGCCTTTCCGGTAGAATACTCAGCATTATTTCTGAAGAGCGGCAAAGACGAGTGCCTTGCCATGAGTTCACCATAATTTCATCTGCGCCCGTGCGGCGAACCAGATCCCTGAGCCCGTCACGGACGACCTCCGGTTTGCCCCATACGGATTCACGCAGCTGATAATATTTTGCGGTCAGTTCATCAGCGGTATCACTAGTCATTGCCCGTGAGCGGGTCATGGGGGCCATAACGACGCGGTTTACCAGGTCAGTATCACCGGTCTGAAACGGGGTAAATAATTTTTCCATTTTTATCTCCTTTGCTGGAGGAAATATGATGGTCTCAGCTACGGAATAAAAAAACAGTAGTCTGTTCCGAACTGAGTAGACATAATTTCTACATTTAGTGTTCTCCTGGTATTAAACCGAAATATTTGATTGTAGGCGATGTCTTACGTAGAGATAAAGCCTGCTGCAAAAGTGATGAAGACTCAGTATGTTCTCTTCTAATACAAAGCAGACGCCCATTCTCATGCAGACGCTTTGTTCTTGTCTCGCTAGCAACCAAATCGCTTGCTCCACAACTATGATTGCTTATTAGCGTTTTCATCAAAAAACAAATCAAAATAAATTGATTTTATGAATTCTCTATCGGAGTCTATATGGTCAGCGCGATTTGCATGCTCTAATGTTTCAATTGCCAGAGTGTGCGCGGCATCAGCAAACATCTCAGGCCAACCCGTACTCAGCATAGATAGCCCTTTGAGCACTCTTATCTGAATCTCTCTCATACTGGCACCATCGCGTGCGACAGGTGAGAAAAAGTCTTCCAGGAGATCGTTGTTCTGAAGTGGCGCAACGTGTACTGAAGGATAGGTCACTTCAATTTCATGAGACTTATTCTGCGCGTAAGCAGAAAGTATACGAACACCTCTGCCAATGACATCGATTGCGGTTCCAGGATCGTTCACTGCGGGTGAAAGGGCTCTGCAGGCTATTTCGGCCATGACGCTAAGACAAAATCGGGGATCCTGAGCAAATGAACGCACATCCGAGACAATGATCGTCTCAAGTAAATCGGCGCAGATTGATGACTCCTGGCCCTGACTCAGGTACAAAGCTGGCATGGACGGATGAATGAAACTGCCTGGTTGCGCCACAAGGTATACATGACGAGGATCATTGGCCAGCAGCTTGCTGAGTTTCTCCATATCAATATATTCAACATAGCCAATCTTCTTCGGATAAACTGCAACCGTTCCTTTCGGCTGTTCATAGCTCTCAAGCCATGGATATCCGCCGAGACAGGGATTTCTGGCTCTCGCAATAAATGTTTCGATGGCCGCCTGTTCTACTTTTGCTGTTGTCTCACCGACCCTCCCCAGAGAGGTCAAATGCTGTATCCAACGAAGCAATGTGATGAGGATGAGGGCAATGACAACGAGTGTGACAATGAATAAAATGACTCTTCCCCTTTCTCCGTAGGCTCCCATATTGAGGGCAATAATTCCTACCAGACTGAAGAGAAAGGAACCAATGAAGGTGGCCAGTACATTTTGTGTGGTTACGTCTTCCACAACTAAACGCGTTGCTCTGGGAGTAACATTAGTAGTGGCTGAACCGTAGGCTGTGACCATGATACTCAGCGAAAATGTGGTCACTGCCAGCATACTCGATGCCAGTATGTTCAGAATGTTATCAACTGCTTCCGCACCAACCTTCACTGAAACCGACTCAGGAATCATTGATTTAAAAAGAATAGATAAAAGAGCCGTTATTATCGCGACAATTGCGAATAACGTAGCTCTGAACCAGAGTTTCTTAAATGTTTGCTTCAGAATCCATTGCCAGCGTGAAATCATTCTGCATTCCCTCGTATTGCGGTCGGGATAAATAATTGCCGCCCCCTAGGACGGCATTTTGCTATCAACGAACCAGGTGCAGGAAGTGCAGGTGTTTTTCGTACTGGTCCAGTATGTCATTAATCAACTGTTCCTGATTCCAGCCCATCACATCATAATTTTGACCGCCTTCTTTGAGATAAACCTCAGCGCGATAATATCGATGTTGGTCAGTCTGCTGCTCATCATTATCCATTGCGGCGAGCGCGAAGGTGGGTGAGCTATACCCGCGAAGCCTCACTTCATATATAAAATTCAGCTCGTTGCCCAAATCCACTTCAAGACGAATACGATCGTCGGCTGCGTCACTAATGTGGCTTATCGTCCCCTGCTTGTTCAGTTCTTCCTGAACCAGCGTCATGGCAGGCTGGATAATGTCGTCCATAAAACGTTTCACAAGAGATCGTTTCGGCAGATACGCGATATTGCGTAACCTTCTCTGCCAGGGAATTGGGTTACGTGCAGCCGTAGGAGCAATAGTCGCCATGCTCAGGCTTTCACGCTTAGTCAAATCTCGACGCAGGGCTTTTAACAGCCCGTATATGGATATCAGCAAGATCACGGAGAAGGGTAATGCACTTGCTATTGTCACCGTTTGCAGCGCGCTCAGCCCTCCCGCAAGGAGAAGCGCAATTGCAACAACTCCCATGAGCGATGCCCAGAAGATTCGCTGCCAGACGGGTGTGTTTGCCACCCCACCTGATGCCAGAGTATCTACAACCATTGCCCCCGAGTCAGCAGATGTGACAAAGAAGACGATGACCATAGCCATTGCAATAAATGACAGCACGGAGGAGAACGGGAAATGCTCCAGGAAATTGAACAAGGCCAGCGAGACATCCTGTTGGACGGTATTGGCGAGATCGGTCGCCCCCTGGTTCATAATGAGATAGATTGCGCTGTTACCAAACACCGTCATCCACATGAGCGTAAAGCCGGCCGGAACAAACAGCACACCGGTGACAAATTCGCGAATGGTTCGGCCGCGTGAGACCCGTGCGATAAACATCCCCACAAATGGCGACCATGAAAGCCACCATCCCCAGTACAGTAATGTCCAGCCCCCCAGCCAGTTGCTCGACTTAGGTTCATATGCGTAAAGATTGAACGTTTTACTCACCAGTTCCGAAAGATAACCGCCGGTATTTTCCACAAATGACTTCAGCAGAAGCACAGTTGGCCCCAGACACAGGACCAGCGCCAGGAGCAACAACGCGAGGCCCAAATTGAGCTCAGACAGGATACGTATTCCCTTGTCTAGGCCGGTCACCACAGAAATCGTCGCTAACCCCGTGATGGCCACGATCAGAATGACCTGCACCGTTTCATTAATGGGCACCCCGAATAGGTGGTTCAAACCGGCATTCACCTGCAAAACACCGTAACCCAGCGATGTTGCAACGCCAAAGACCGTACCTATAACGGCAAAAATATCAACCGCATGGCCTATAGGTCCGTATATGCGATCGCCAATAATGGGATAGAGTGCAGAACGCAGCGTTAAAGGTAGACCGTGGCGGTAACTGAAAAAGGCCAGAATCAGCGCTACAATGGCATAT
The DNA here is from genome assembly GCF_049238705.1 of Enterobacter cloacae complex sp. IR5403. Classification (NCBI taxonomy): domain Bacteria; kingdom Pseudomonadati; phylum Pseudomonadota; class Gammaproteobacteria; order Enterobacterales; family Enterobacteriaceae; genus Enterobacter; species Enterobacter cloacae complex sp. IR5403. Next base: position 4,671 of record NZ_JBMKHP010000021.1, read on the forward strand.
ATTGCCCAGGCATGCAGACCCCAGTGGAAGAAGGTCAGCCGCATTGCTTCCTTCGCTGCCGCAACAGTCTCTGGGGCGCCAACGGGAGGTGAGAGATAATGCATCACCGGTTCAGCAACGCCAAAGAACATCAGGCCGATCCCCATCCCTGCCGAAAAAAGCATCGCAAACCAGGAGTGATAGCTGAAATCAGGTTGCGCATGGTCCGGACCCAGCTTGATATCACCGTAGCGTGAGAGTCCCAGAAACGTGACACTCAATAAAATCAGGGCCACAGCAAGGATGTAGAACCAGCTTGCATTCGTGAAGATTTGTTGCTGAAGTAGTTTGAAATTTTTGTCAGCAACATCCGGGAATGCAGCGGCAAAAGCGACAAGAAGAAAAATTAACAAAGCAGATGTAAAGAATACAGCTTTGTTAATCTGGCTGTGAGACTTCTTTGGGATTGTTTCATTTTCACTCATAATCATTTATTCCATTGATTTAAATCCGTATTGGATAATGCTTACCACCTCTTACAGAGTAGCAAAATTCAACTGACTATGCGGCGTGAATCGAGCACATGGTGTGATGAGTGCCGATACAAATCATCCTATAATCGAAGGAGTTCTTTGTTAATCAGCCTGCCACTTCTTGGGTATTTAATTTGCATATTCTGTACCAGAGCTGGGATATACGTTAAGTGAAGTATATTAGACACGAATTACCAGCTTCTGCTTTTGGCACATAGCCGCCCCACATACAGGCAACGCTACTGGTCCTTATGGCATGTAATTATACCCGACTGAAACACATATTATTTCTGTGAACACTTCCCCAACGGCAATCTTTCCCCTTAAGACCAGAATCAGACCGTAAAGCCTGCTCTTTCTGCATTTCCCGTCTTAATTCATACCATGTGGCACCAGCATTCCCTTCGCCATGCCAGAAAATCAACTCAACCATAAAAAGCGCCGTGCCGGGGATGGGTCAACCCTGACGTACTTAACACCAGTCACAGGAGGTAATATGTCCAGCCCGAAACGCTTCCGTTTTACTAATCAGCTCATTAAATCCCTGCCCCCTAACACATCAGATTCACACAGCACCGATGCCGAATACAGCGATACCGAGATTTCTGGCCTGAAGTGTCTGGTCAGCAAAGGGGAAGGACGTAAAAAATTTTTGCTCCGCTACCTCTATCATGGACGAAAACGCGCCATAGCTATTGGTCACTGGCCTGAGGTAGATGTCACCTTAGCCCGTAAGATTTCCATGGAGCATAAACGCTCACTTGCCACCGGAACTGACCCTAAGCAGGAACGTGAAAACAAGAGACAAGAAATGACATTCGATGAACTCTTTAACCAGCATTATCTGGTATGGGCAAAATCTGCAAAACGTAGCTGGGGAAAGGATTTCCAGCGCTACCGGGATCATATCCGTCCCGTCTTAGGTCTAATGCTACTGAGTGATATCACACCAGCCAGGATTCTTCGCCTCCAGCAGACGTTAAGCATTTCACTGTCAGCAGCAACCTGTAATCGTGTCATCGTACTGGTTAAAGCGGTATTTACCTGGGCAGGAAGGCGAGGCATTACCTCTATCCATCCGGCAAGAGTGGTACAGCTTCTCAGGGAGAACAACGCCCGACAGCGCTATTTCACCGAGGATGAAATTCGTCGTATTTTTCTCTCCGCCGATGATGATACCAGCACCGTCGCTGCATGCTATGTCAAACTGCTGTTACTGACCGGCCTTCGTCGTGATGAGCTGCGTCTGGCTAAGTGGGAGCATGTTGACCCGGTTAAACGCACCCTGTGGCTCCCTGAAACCAAGAATGGCTATGGACGGATTGTTCATCTTAACTCACTGGCGATGGACGTAATCAGAACGCTGCCAACACAGCGTGGAAATCCGTGGTTGTTTATCGGTAAAAAACAAGGAATGCCGCTGAACAATCCGGTCAAAGCCTTTCAGCGTATCGTGCGACGGGCGGGAATTTTCGACAAAGAAGTGTGTATTCATACCTGCCGCCATTCGGTTGCGGCGCTCATCGTTTCCCATGGTGGAACGCTGTATGACGTTCAGGCGCAGTTAGGTCATCGCAGTAGTCAGTCATCACAGCGTTATGCGCACCTTCATCCTCAGCGCTTACAAAACACCAGCCAACTTCTGGCGGAAAGGATAACAGCTCAGCTACCTTCTTTGCGATAACTGAAAAGCAGAGGCAAATGCCCCTGCTTTTTTTGAGGGTAAACTCATCAATCAGAATGGGATGTATTCATAAGCGGTCTCATCCTCATTACTTCTGGCAAGATATCGGGCTTTATTGCGAGCCTGATCGATTGATAGTGTTGGTAATTCGCCAAGATAATCATAACGAACGTTACCTTTGAAAATATAACTGGCAAAGAAACGAATCTTTTCATTCCGGTTAATCATTGCTTTTAATTCAGGATACTCACTGTCTGTCACTTCCCTACAGATACCATAGAAATTGCATTTAGCCTGCGTCATGATAAGACCATAAAGCGTAAATGGTGGACGAATAGTTTCACAGCCTGTAATAGCGCCAGGAAAAAAGTGAGTCTCATTTAATTCGCAGAATTCAGTCATGGGGTTCCCCTTCTGTTAATTTATTCAGAATAATAAGTTTAAAGATAAGTTAGTTAACTACATTCAGATAATGCTTTAAGAAAAATTCAAATCAACACTGATAAACTCCCGCTTAATATGGTAGTAACACTTATCCATACCAGTAAGAGGACGCTTTTTGTAATGCCCTTTACTTTCTACCCGAAGAAGTTTTCGGCATGCCAGCTCCTTAGCGACTTCTCGAGCGCTTAATGAATGTTTCTGGCACCACTCTTCAAATACAGGTGCGAAGATTAAAAAATCCTCATTAGTATGGTGGATATACCCCCAGTGGTTTCCGGGTTTACGGCTCTCACGATCTTTCAGGCCGATGAAATGTGCCCCTTCCCTTTTTACAAGATCACGCTGAATATCAATCAATGCTTGCTGGACCGGGTTATATTGCACAGAGGTATCACTCAGCCAACGAACAACTATTTCCCAGACGGCGGTCGCAATTCGTTCCGGAGAGTAAGGCAAGATACCCAGTTCCTGCGCCAGCAGACCTACAGCCATTACGAAAGAAAAGCGTCGAAGCGCACGGAGTTGAACATCCGTCAGGAGATACCCTTCATCAATCAGCTCAGCCAGAAGCAGGCCTTCACATTCTGATACCTTAGCTTTAACGGATTCATGTAACCATTGATAACTCACGGGAAGCCCCTCTTCATCAGTCTGAGAAAGCAGACTACGGAGAAAAGCGGGTCCAGCCGTCCCACAGAAGTGCTCAAGTCCCGACTTAAGTTTGTCAGCATGCTGACGAATAATTTCCGGCCCCTCTCCAGGGGCTCCGGCATCTTTCGGGAAAATCTGGAGATTGATAACCCGATGCTCATGACCGCCCTGCAGGTTTTGTTTTTTTTCTCGCAGCTTATGGGAAAATGATATCTCGCCGGAAGACACAAAGAACGAGTTCCACCTTAACGGTTCGCGCATCTCCTGCGTTTTATCCATACGAATTTTTGAGACACCGGATGTCAGGTTATAGATCAGGGAGGAAAGCTCTTTTCCAGAAAATGCTCCTAATTCATCAAGACATACCACGGTACCGGATTGTAAAGCAGCATGACTCTCGATACCGTTGCTCGTGGCATTCCACCGGGCAATGAGCGACGGGCCGTTACTTCCGGCATCTCCTCCATACCCGTGACACGATGCACTCAGTTGCAGCAGGATTGTTTTTCCTGTCGTGGAAAGACCATAGAAATGGAATATAGCAATATCCTGCCCGGCAAGCCCAAGCAAAGGGGATGCAAGAGAGAGCATGATGGCAAAAATTTGATAATCACCTTTTGCATGTTCAGCAATAAGTTCCTGCCACTGATCTAGCTCACCGTATTCCTTAATCCCTTCGGGGATACGCTTTACAGAAGCCGGGATAATATTTTCAAATCCGTCAAGGTCACAGAAAATAGGGGTTTTTCCGTGCAAAAAAGCGGCTTTCTTATCGATCATCCCCATAGATGGCGTCACCAGATAACACGGTAACTTCATATCCATGCACTTGAGAATGAATCTAATCAGTTCATTTTTACGAACAGGATCAATCGCAACGCCTCTGTGAGCGAGAGAGGCCATTACCCGATCAATATCGGCATACAGTTCATCCATTTTGATACGAATAGAAATAATCTTTCCAGCCTGATTCCTTGCAACAAGCAACAACTGCATATCAGACTGACTATCAGCAGAAAAGCATTTCGCATAAGGAAATACAGGTGTAAATGTAAACGGTACCGGGGCCTTACCTGAGAGTGAATAAAGCGCTTCTGCACTGGCTCCATAACCCTCCGGCAATCCCTCACGGAATACCATTTCGTTGATAACGGAAAGATCGATATCTTTATGTTGTGAAGCTTTTCTCAGCAGCTTCTTGACATCTGACCTGTCAGTTTTTTCACGATGCATATTTGACATAATTTTCGCGAGTGGTGAAAGCGCAGGTGGTAGCGTTGATAATGTTTTAGTTTCAATTGTCATTAATTCTGTCCTGTAAAATATATAACGGTATAAGCCATGTCCTGCTCTATGAATGTTTTCATTAAGTCATGTTTACAAGGTTCAAATCTGCCATCGCCCGGTTAACGGCTTCGTGGTAACGCGCCGGCGATGAGTGCAAGTAAAGTGACGTTACTTTGATCGTGCTGTGGCCCAGTAAGTCTTTGACGGTGTGAATGTCGGCCCCGCTCTCAATGAGCTTTGTCGCAAAGGTATGACGCATCTCATGGATGGTGAACGGTGGAATACCCGCAGCCTCACAAAGTCGTTTTTGCAGGCGACGCGGCTCAGCAACCGGATTGTCGGTCCCCTTGCCCGGAAATACCCAGCCTTCATCACCCAGATGCTGACGCTGTTCTGTCAGAAGAACGAACGCCTTATCACATACCGGTACACGGCGGAGTTTGCCGTTTTTGGTGTGGCGAAGAGTGATAACTTTGCGGCTCCAGTCCACATCCTCAAGGCGAAGATGACGGGTTTCCCCCAGACGCAGTCCCGTCAGGGCAAGGAACATGAGCAGAGCAAGGGCTTCATGATCGGGTTTACCATTACGCCAGCACTCACACACTTCCATCCAGCACTGAAGCTGGGAATCATCCATGGCGCGGCGATCTGACGTCACTTCAGGCAGCGCTTTGATATAAAGCGCCGGAGAGCGGTTGGTGTATCCCATGCGTATAGCCCAGGTAAACACCGCTTTAATGAGCGCCAGATGGCGGTTGCGGGTGGCTGGCTTGAGATCGAGAGCATACAGATAGCTCAGAATATCCGCCTCCGTCATACCTGCCAGCTTTTTGTCACCGAGAAGAGGGCGCAGGTATTTACGGATCTTAGAAAGGTCGGTGTTAGCTGAACGCTTAACGCCCGTGCTGAGTACGCTTTTCTCATACTCATCCACAAGCTCATTAAACGTCATTTTACTGTGAGTAAGAAAACGCTCACCGTAAGCCTCAACGGCGGTCTTGAGCTCCTGAATTATTTTAAAGGCATGCTCCCTTGCATCTTTAATTGAAATTTCCGGGTAGCCTCCTACGGCAACGTAGATATTCTTTCCGCGAATACTTTTGCGGACAATAAATTTAATGCGACCTGATGGATAGAATATTGCCTTAAGTCCGGTTAACTTCTTATCGCTGGTCTCGATTGTTTGTGCAGCTTGTACTGCACGGATTTTATATTCATCAAGAAAGGCTTTAGTAAAAACACCTCCAGTATTTTTAGGTGCAACCTCTGAATATTCTATAGCATTAGATACTCCATGGTCGGAATATCCATGAATCTCTTCATCGACATTGAAGGAATTTTTATGAGCAGCAGCGATGCTCTTTTCATCCAGCGCTTGCGTTATTTTATTTAAAGGGTAATTAACATCCATAATATGTACATGGTCCTCTGAAAATTCAGATGATAATGAGTAAGTTAATATGTCGGCCAACAATGGGATAAGCTTATTTATTCGTGACATCACTTTCAAGCCCATGAAAAATCAGCTCTTACATGCCCATTGACATTTAATACTCAAGTCAGAAAGACCATGATGACTCATCAGGAGTACTCCTGCTCAGGGAAAAGGGAAAATAGCGTTAAACCATATAAAAAATTGTGTTCCGGATGCGTCGCCCAAAGTAAGTCAACTTTTGAGGCTCTGAAATAAGAAAATGGTGATACACCTCACCGATTTTCGCCTGATAAACGACCTCATAAGGCATTTAAAATTAATACCTTTTAAATCAATAGATTAAAGTAATGGTTTTAACAATATGCAGCCCAACTTAAAGGTGAATCAACCTTTCCATAATCAAAACCACACTCTATTCATTTTTTATTATTGTGACATTCGTCACATTTTACACCTGCGGGTGCTTTGATTTTGTACATTCACAAAGCTCACCCACACCAACGACTATGACCGTAAAAAACCTCTTTTTATGCACATATTATTTCCATGTAAATCAATTCATTATGGAGATAATCATGTTTAAACTCACGACTCCCACCAGTCTTCCCCTTCTCAACCTGCCCGCCTCCGCACTGGTGGCCCTCAGCAATGAAATCCTTGGCCCTGTCGATGATATCGACCTGTTTACCGCCTTCTGGAACGAAACGGGAACCCTGCTCTGGCATCTCAACCACGATGACACACTCCCCGAAGACCCGCTGCTGGCAGTGGCACTGGCTAACCCTGAATACGTCACCGCGCTTGATGATGGCTGGTATCTCCTGCTCGGCATCGTCTGCGATAACGGTCAGGGTATCTATCTGGTGTTCCCGGAAACGACCGTTATCACTCAACTCCAGAACCTGATTAAGGCGCTGAACCATGAGTAAGAAAAAAATCGCTACCGAAGCCGCCGTCATCGAAAGCTATACCGTGTACTACAGCGGGGAAGCAGAGAAAATCAGCCCCCATAGCAAGGGACTGCTGACGTATGAGCTGGGTAAAGAGGGTGAAACCGGAAGCCTTGCCCTGCGCTTAACCGCCAATGGCGAAGGGGGCCTGTTCTCCCGTGAATGGATAGCGCTTGATGCGATTCACGCCATTCTGGAACAGCAGCAGGACAGCTTTCCGTCCCGTGTATTCCGCCCGCTGTTTGGTCAGGGCAGCACCAACAACGCCGGGTTTCTTGCCGCCGTACTCAGAAGTCCGGATATCTGTCTTATCGAGGCGGACAGCAACAGGCTCTTTATGCACCGTTGTTATGCCGACTGGCAACATCGTATGACGCAGCTTGCCGCAATCAGCCAGGACTAATCCCCCGCTTTTTCTGTGTTCCATACCCCTTAAAAAGGAAATTCACTATGTCATCACCCGCTATATTGCAGGGCGGCTATGTGCTGCCGCTCTCCCGGTCGTTCACCCAACTGCTTCTGGGTATCGTTGCGCAAAAACCGCCTCATCGTCACCCCATCACCGGATTAACCATTAACTTCCGTGACCCTGAATACTCACCGGAAAAGGGCGGCTGGCATCCGGTCGAAATACGCCTCATCCCTGCCGGAGAAGACTGGCAGCTCGATTACGTCACCGATTTTCACTATGCAGGACATCCATGGCCTGAGCTTGAAAAAGATGTCGATGTGAGCTGGACGCAACAATACACGTGGCTTTCCCGTTGTGGCGATATCTCTCATGTCGACGCCCGTGAGTTCTGGTCGCTATGGGAAAGTAACTTTATGGCTTACCACGATATGGGGGTTTTCACGGTCCGTACGTTGTGGGAAAGCTGAGTGTTCACAACGTTTCCCCCGCATCCCCCCTCTCCCCCGTAGTAAGGAACTGAATGTTATGTACCGGCTTCTGCTGCTGAACTTCGTGGATTCATTTATCGATAACTGCATTCTGTCCTGCGTCGATGAACCGGCTTACGGCGGTATCGTGCAGTGCGAACTGCTTTTTGGCCTTGCCGCACACAGCGGTATCTATGTGGGTAACGGCGATATTGTTCATCTTGATGGAGATGGAACCGTTATCAAAAGTAAGGCTAAAGGGTTTCTTGACCGGCTCGATGGCTGGAACTCCGCTATCTCGGTGTATACCGACTGTATGGATTTGACGCCTCAGGGTTGTGCTCAGGCCGCTGAACGGGCAAAGGCGGCAGTGGGCCAGCGCTATCCCTACAGCCTGCTCGACTTTAACTGCCACCGGTTTACTGCCCGCTGCGTTACCGGCGATTCGTGCCCTGATATCTGGCTTGCCAGACATCTCGATTCTTTTCAGAAAGGGGACCGATGGCGCGTATGGCAACGATGAAAGCCAGCCGTTGCAGGCAACGTGTCACCGGACAGGGAGAACGGCTTATCCGGCTGACCATGGTGCTGTTTTACGGTCAGACAATATCTGTTCGCTACATCATCCGGCAGTTTGACGTGTCTCCCCGTACAGCAAGACGGGACCTCGCTCAACTGGCCTTTGTGCTGGAATCTGCTGGACCTCACCGCTGGCGACTGGCTCCCTCGCTGAAACCCTGACTTTTTTATCTGCCGGTCATCTCCTGACCGCTCCGTATGGCAGGCTGTCTCCGCTTTTCAATCCATAAGGGAACATGATGAAAATTTTAAAACTGTTAACCGCCGCAATTCTGCTTTCCGCCTTCAGCCACAGCGCGTTCGCCGACGAGCAGGCTGACGCTCAGATGATAACCAACTCGACCTTCTGCGCGATGTACTCCACCCGCCTGACCCAGACCAGTGACAGCGGCCTTCAGGTAAAAGGCGTTAATCTCAATGCCCGCTTCAACGGACCGGTATTCAACAGGGTACTTCAGGTGATGAACAAGACCTATGGCAGAACCTGGCTCGAATCAAATGCCCGTAACGGCAGCATGACCGCCATGCAGCTTTCGCAGTCGGAGCTTCTGTATAACCCGGAATATGCCCGGCAGTGCGATGCTTTTGCGGATAAAGTGGAAAAGGAATGGCGCGGAAAGTAATCCCGACGCGTTATACCTCTATCCGGTGAACAGAAACCTGCTTTCGGGCAGGTTTTTTTTACTTTTTTGTTTTTCAGGCGGACAAACCGGCTTTGTTGAATAAATCAGATTTCGGGTAAGTCTCCCCCGTAGCGGGTTGTGTTTTCAGGCAATACGCACGCTTTCAGGCATACCTGCTTTCGTCATTTTGTTCAGCGCTCGTACCAGGGCCATAGCCTCCGCAACCTGACCATCGTAGTCACGCAGCGTCAGTGAACCCCCGAACAGCTGTTTTACCCGGTACATCGCCGTTTCCGCTATCGAGCGACGGTTGTAATCTGTTGTCCATTTCCACCGCGCATTACTCCCGGTCATTCGCTGATTAGCCACTGCACGGTTACGGTCTGCATATTCACCGGGCCAGTAACCCGCACCTTTTCGGGGAGGGATAAGGGCGCTGATTTTCTTACGCCGCAGTTCATCGTGACAGAGCCGGGTGTCGTAAGCGCCGTCTGCCGATGCTGCCCTGATTTTTCTGTGAGTCTGCCGGATAAGACCCGGGAAGGCTTCTGAGTCCGTCACATTGTTCAGCGACAGGTCTGCACAGATGATTTCATGTGTTTTGCTGTCAACTGCCAGATGCAACTTTCGCCATATACGACGGCGTTCTTTGCCGTGTTTTTTGACTTTCCATTCGCCTTCACCAAAGACCTTCAGCCCGGTGGAATCAATCACCAGATGCGCGATTTCACCCCGGGTGAACGTTTTGAAACTGACATTAACCGACTTTGCGCGCTTGCTGACACTGGTGTAATCCGGGCAGCGCAACGGAACATTCATCAGTGTAAAAATGGAATCAATAAAACCCTGTGCAGCCCGCAGGGTCAACCTGAACACGCGTTTAATGACCAGAACGGTGGTGATGGCGAGATCAGAATAGCGCTGAGGTCTTCCCCGTGATGAAGGCGTTGCCGACTCATACCAGGCCTGAATAGCTTCCTCATCCAGCCAGAAAGTTATGGAGCCACGGTTGATGAGGGCTTTATTGTAGGTGGGCCAGTTGGTGATTTTGAACTTTTGCTTTGCCACGGAACGGTCTGCGTTGTCGGGAAGATGCGTGATCTGATCCTTCAACTCAGCAAAAGTTCGATTTATTCAACAAAGTCTTTTTTTAATTAACCTTTCAAGGATTAAAGGTGCGCCCTCTTATTTTATCGATTTTCGCACTATTTCTTGCGGGATGTACGCACAGCCAGCAAAGTATGGTCGATACATTTCGCGCCAGCCTTTTCGATAATCAGGATATCACCGTAGCGGATCAGCAGATCCAGGCGTTGCCTTATTCCACGATGTATTTACGCCTTAATGAAGGGCAACGAATCTTTGTGGTACTGGGACATATAGAACAAGAACAAAGCAAATGGTTATCCCAGGATAACGCCATGCTGGTTACTCATAATGGACGTCTTTTAAAGACCGTCAAACTTAATAATAATCTGCTGGAAGTGACAAATTCCGGGCAGGACCCTCTGCGTAACGCGCTGGCAATAAAAGACGGCAGCCGCTGGACGCGCGATATTCTCTGGAGTGAAGACAACCATTTTCGCTCTGCGACCCTGAGTTCCACTTTTTCCTTTGCTGGATTAGAGACGCTGCATATTGCGGGTCGCGATGTGCTGTGTAATGTCTGGCAGGAAGAGGTGACTTCCACGCTGCCAGAAAAACAGTGGCAAAACACATTCTGGGTCGATTCGGCTACTGGCCAGGTTCGTCAAAGTCGGCAAATGTTAGGCGCAGGGGTTATTCCCGTAGAAATGACGTTTCTTAAACCCGCACCATGAATAAATTACAGTCGTATTTCATTGCCAGCGTACTTTACGTAATGACACCCCATGCCTTTGCGCAAGGAACGGTGACTATTTATCTGCCTGGCGAACAACAGACACTTTCCGTTGGCCCCGTGGAAAATGTTGCCCAGTTGGTGACACAACCGCAACTGCGCGATCGCCTCTGGTGGCCTGGTGCCTTGCTGACCGACTCTGCGGCGAAAGCTAAAGCGCTTAAAGACTACCAACATGTCATGGCACAGCTTGCTTCCTGGGAAGCAGAAGCTGACGACGATGTGGCGGTAACGATTAAATCCGTGCGCCAGCAGTTACTCAATCTCAATATCACTGGTCGCTTACCGGTCAAACTGGACCCTGATTTTGTACGAGTGGATGAGAACAGCAATCCCCCGCTGGTCGGGGACTATACGCTCTATACCGTACAGCGTCCGGTGACTATTACTCTGCTGGGTGCGGTTTCTGGGGCTGGGCAATTGCCCTGGCAGGCAGGCCGTAGCGTTACCGATTATCTGCAAGATCACCCCCGTCTTGCAGGCGCGGACAAGAATAACGTTATCGTGATTACGCCTGAGGGTGAGACTGTCGTCGCCCCTGTTGCCCTGTGGAATAAAAGACATGTGGAACCACCGCCTGGCAGCCAGCTTTGGTTAGGCTTTTCTGCGCATGTACTGCCCGAAAAATATGCTGATTTAAATGACCAGATTGTGTCTGTTTTAACGCAACGTGTTCCTGACTGATGAAGAAGAATTCTTATCTTTTAAGCTGCCTGGCCATTGCCGTCTCCAGTGCCTGTCATGCTGAAGTATTAACCTACCCGGATCCGCTGGGTTCGTCGCAATCGGACTTTGGCGGCACAGGATTGTTGCAGATGCCAAATGCGCGCATCGCAACGGAGGGTGAATTCAGCGTCAACTACCGGGATAACGATCAATACCGTTTCTACTCCACCTCCGTGGCGCTGTTCCCATGGCTGGAAGGCACCATTCGTTATACGGATGTGCGCACACGTAAATATAGCCAGTGGGAAGATTTCAGCGGCGATCAGTCATACAAAGACAAATCATTCGATTTTAAACTTCGCCTGTGGGAAGAAGGTTACTGGCTACCGCAAGTGGCGTTTGGTAAACGTGATATTGCTGGTACGGGTCTGTTTGACGGTGAGTATCTGGTGGCCAGCAAGCAAGCGGGGCCATTTGATTTCACCCTCGGGATGGCATGGGGCTACGCCGGTAATGCGGGCAATATTACCAACCCGTTTTGCCGGGTGAGCGATAAATATTGTCATCGCGCAGAGTCTCACGATGCGGGCGATATCAGCTTTAGCGATATCTTTCGTGGCCCGGCCTCCATCTTTGGCGGCATTGAGTATCAAACGCCGTGGAATCCCCTGCGTCTGAAACTCGAATACGACGGCAACAATTACCAGAATGATTTCGCTGGCAAACTGCCTCAGGCAAGCCATTTCAACGTCGGTGCAGTTTATCGCGCTGCCAACTGGGCAGACCTCAACCTGAGTTATGAACGCGGTAACACGTTGATGTTTGGTTTCACTTTACGGACCAATTTCAACGATCTGCGCCCTGCCCTGCGCGATACGCCAAAACCGGCATATCAACCTGCGCCTGAATCTGAAGGATTGCAGTACACCACGGTAGCAAACCAACTTACCGCCCTGAAGTATAACGCGGGCTTTGACGCGCCAGAAATTCAGCTACGCGATAAGACGCTGTATATGTCTGGTCAGCAATACAAATACCGTGATTCTCGTGAAGCGGTCGATCGTGCCAGCCGGATTCTGGTGAATAACCTGCCGCAAGGCGTTGAGAAGATTAGCGTGACGCAAAAGCGCGAGCATATGGCGATGGTGACTACCGAAACCGACGTAGCCAGCCTGCGCAAACAGCTGGCAGGTACAGCGTCTGGTCAATCAGAGCCACTGCAACAACAACGTGTTGAAGCTGAAGATCTTTCTGCCTTTGGTCGGGGCTACCGTATTCGTGAAGATCGCTTTAGCTACTCTTTCAACCCAACACTTTCACAGTCGCTGGGCGGCCCGGAAGATTTCTATATGTTCCAGCTGGGGCTGATGTCCAGCGCCCGCTACTGGTTTACTGACCACCTGCTGCTTGATGGCGGTATTTTCACCAATATTTACAATAACTACGACAAGTTTAAGTCTTCGCTATTACCCGCGGACTCTACCCTGCCCCGCGTGCGCACGCATATCCGTGATTACGTTCGCAATGACGTTTATCTCAACAACTTGCAGGCGAACTACTTTGCCGACTTAGGCAATGGTTTCTATGGCCAGGTGTATGGCGGTTATCTGGAAACGATGTACGCCGGTGTCGGTTCCGAGCTGCTTTATCGCCCGCTAGATGCCAGCTGGGCGCTGGGTGTGGACGTTAACTACGTGAAGCAACGTGACTGGGACAACATGATGCGCTTCACCGATTATTCCACACCCACAGGTTTCGTGACGGCTTACTGGAACCCGCCGACGCTCAATGGCGTACTGATGAAACTTAGCGTTGGGCAATATCTGGCAAAAGATAAAGGCGCAACGATCGACGTCGCCAAACGCTTTGACAGCGGCGTGGCGGTAGGGGTATGGGCGGCAATCAGTAACGTATCTAAAGATGACTATGGCGAAGGCGGCTTTAGTAAAGGTTTTTATATCTCGATTCCGTTCGACTTGATGACCATTGGACCTAACCGCAACCGCGCGGTGGTTTCGTGGACACCATTGACGCGTGATGGTGGACAAATGCTGTCACGCAAATACCAGCTCTATCCAATGACGGCAGAGCGAGAAGTACCGGTTGGACAATAACCTGACGTAATTCATAACATTACATTGACTGATAAATATAAACCAATGAAAAAGAACATTTTTAAGTTTTCGGTACTGACATTGGCTGTTCTGTCTTTGACAGCATGTACCCTTGATCCTGGTCAGAATTTATCGACCAGGAACAAGGATGTCATTGAACTACCTGACAATCAGTATGACCTGGACAAAATGGTCAATATCTATCCCGTCACGCCAGGATTGATTGATCAGTTGCGCGCCAAACCGATTATGTCGCAGGCTAACCCGGAGCTGGAGCAGCAAATCGCGAACTATGAATATCGTATCGGCATTGGTGATGTGTTGATGGTTACGGTCTGGGATCACCCGGAACTAACCACCCCCGCAGGGCAATACCGTAGCGCCAGTGATACCGGCAACTGGGTTAACGCCGATGGTGCGATTTTCTACCCCTATATTGGTCGCCTGAAAGTGGCCGGGAAAACACTTACCCAGGTACGCAACGAGATTACAGCGCGTCTCGATTCAGTCATTGAAAGCCCGCAAGTCGATGTCAGCGTCGCGGCGTTCCGCTCGCAAAAAGCGTACGTCACCGGCGAAGTCAGCAAATCGGGTCAGCAGCCGATTACCAATATTCCTCTGACCATCATGGATGCGATTAACGCCGCGGGCGGTCTGACCGCAGATGCAGACTGGCGCAATGTGGTGCTCACCCAGAATGGCGCAAAGACCAAAGTGAACCTCTATGCGCTGATGCAGCGTGGCGACTTGCGCCAGAACAAACTGCTGCACCCGGGCGATATTTTATTTATTCCGCGCAACGATGATCTGAAAGTCTTCGTGATGGGTGAAGTGGGTAAACAGAGCACGCTGAAAATGGACCGCAGCGGTATGACCCTGGCGGAAGCGCTGGGTAACGCTGAGGGTATGAATCAGGATGTCGCTGATGCGACGGGGATTTTTGTTATTCGTGCAACGCAAAACAAGCAGAATGGCAAAATCGCCAATATTTATCAGCTGAATGCGAAGGACGCATCGGCAATGATACTCGGAACGGAATTCCAGCTTGAACCTTACGACATTGTTTATGTCACTACCGCGCCGCTGGCTCGTTGGAACCGTGTGATTTCCCTGCTGGTACCGACGATTTCCGGGGTGCATGACCTGACAGAGACTTCGCGGTGGATTCAAACATGGCCCAACTAAAATTTAACTCAATCCTGGTGGTTTGTACCGGCAACATTTGCCGTTCGCCCATTGGCGAGCGCTTGCTGCGTAAACGTCTGCCAGGCGTAAAAGTCAAATCGGCAGGTGTTCATGGTCTGGTAAAACACCCTGCAGATGCGACAGCAGCAGATGTTGCCGCTAATCATGGCGTATCTCTTGAAGGACATGCCGGACGTAAGCTCACTGCTGAGATGGCACGAAATTACGATCTGATTCTGGCAATGGAGTCGGAACATATTGCTCAGGTTACCGCAATCGCTCCCGAGGTCCGCGGGAAGACAATGCTGTTTGGGCAATGGCTGGAACAGAAAGAGATCCCGGATCCCTATCGTAAAAGTCAGGACGCATTTGAACATGTCTACGGTATGTTGGAGCGCGCCAGTCAGGAATGGGCGAAGCGCCTCAGCCGGTAATTTGAGTTTATAAAATACGATGACAACTAAAAATATGAATACGCCACCAGGCAGCACTCAGGAAAATGAGATCGATCTGCTTCGTCTGGTCGGCGAGTTATGGGATCACCGTAAGTTTATTATCAGCGTGACCGCGTTATTCACACTGATCGCTGTCGCTTACTCGCTGTTAAGCACGCCAATTTATCAGGCAGATACTCTGGTCCAGGTTGAGCAGAAACAGGGCAACGCCATTCTCAGCGGCCTGAGCGATATGATCCCTAACTCATCGCCCGAGTCTGCACCGGAGATCCAACTGCTGCAATCGCGCATGATTCTCGGTAAAACCATTGCTGAACTGAATCTGCGCGACATGGTTGAGCAGAAGTATTTTCCGATTGTGGGTCGCGGCTGGGCGAGATTAACCAAAGAAAAACCAGGTGAGCTGGCGATCAGCTGGATGCATATTCCACAACTGAATGGTCAGGATCAGCAACTGACACTCACGGTTGGGGAAAACGGCCACTATACGCTGGAAGGTGAAGAGTTCACCGTCAATGGTATGGTCGGCCAGCGTCTGGAAAAAGATGGCGTTGCGCTGACTATCGCGGACATTAAGGCCAAACCAGGAACACAGTTTGTCCTGAGCCAGCGTACCGAACTGGAAGCGATTAACGCGTTGCAGGAAACCTTTACCGTTAGCGAACGCAGTAAAGAAAGCGGGATGCTGGAACTTACCATGACTGGTGATGATCCCCAGTTGATTACTCGTATTCTGAACAGCATCGCTAACAACTATTTGCAACAGAATATCGCTCGCCAGGCGGCGCAGGATTCACAAAGCCTTGAATTCTTACAGCGCCAGTTGCCAGAAGTGCGCAGCGAGCTGGACCAGGCGGAAGAAAAACTCAACGTTTATCGCCAGCAGCGCGATTCGGTTGACCTTAACCTGGAAGCCAAAGCCGTTCTTGAGCAGATTGTGAACGTTGATAATCAACTCAATGAGCTGACCTTCCGCGAGGCAGAGATCTCCCAGCTGTATAAGAAAGATCACCCAACTTATCGTGCGCTGCTGGAAAAACGCCAGACGCTAGAGCAAGAACGCAAACGCCTGAATAAGCGGGTATCGGCTATGCCTTCCACCCAACAGGAAGTGTTGCGTTTAAGTCGTGACGTAGAAGCGGGCCGTGCGGTATATCTGCAATTACTTAACCGCCAGCAGGAGTTGAGTATTTCGAAATCCAGTGCCATTGGTAACGTGCGGATTATCGACCCGGCAGTCACTCAGCCGCAGCCAGTGAAACCGAAAAAAGCGTTGAATGTGGTGCTTGGTTTTATTCTTGGCCTGTTTATTTCGGTGGGTGCCGTGCTGGCGCGTGCGATGTTGCGTCGTGGTGTAGAAGCCCCGGAACAACTGGAAGAGCACGGCATCAGCGTTTATGCCACCATCCCGATGTCCGAGTGGCTGGATAAACGTACCCGTCTGCGTAAGAAAAATTTATTTTCTAATCAGCAGCGCCATCGTACTAAAAATATCCCCTTCCTGGCGGTGGATAACCCGGCGGATTCTGCTGTGGAAGCCGTACGTGCGCTACGAACCAGTCTGCATTTCGCTATGATGGAGACTGAGAATAACATTCTGATGATCACCGGTGCGACGCCAGACAGTGGTAAAACATTTGTCAGTTCAACTCTGGCAGCGGTGATCGCCCAGTCCGATCAAAAAGTGTTATTTATTGATGCCGACTTACGCCATGGTTATTCGCATAACCTGTTTACCGTGAGTAATGCACATGGCTTGTCGGAATATCTGGCAGGTAAAGATGAGCTCAACAAAGTGATCCAGCATTTTGGCAAAGGAGGCTTTGATGTGATTACTCGCGGTCAGGTGCCACCTAACCCGTCTGAACTGCTGATGCGCGATCGGATGCGTCAATTACTGGAATGGGCGAACGACCATTACGATCTGGTGATTGTCGATACGCCGCCGATGCTGGCGGTGAGCGATGCTGCGGTCGTGGGGCGCTCTGTCGGCACCAGCCTGCTGGTTGCGCGTTTTGGCCTGAACACCGCCAAAGAGGTGAGCTTGTCAATGCAGCGTCTGGAACAGGCAGGCGTCAATATTAAAGGCGCTATCCTCAATGGTGTGATTAAACGCGCCAGCACCGCTTACAGTTACGGCTATAACTA
Organism: Enterobacter cloacae complex sp. IR5403; assembly: GCF_049238705.1. Classification (NCBI taxonomy): domain Bacteria; kingdom Pseudomonadati; phylum Pseudomonadota; class Gammaproteobacteria; order Enterobacterales; family Enterobacteriaceae; genus Enterobacter; species Enterobacter cloacae complex sp. IR5403. The sequence continues at coordinate 22,162 of NZ_JBMKHP010000021.1, forward strand.
TTACGGTTATAGTTACTCCGAGAAAGAGTAAAACTGAAGGTAAAGTGACCGGATGCGGCGTGAACGCCTTTTCCGGTCTACGCATTAGACAGTTCTTCGTTTGTCATCAGCCTCAGAGCATTCAGGTAGCTGAATGCTCTTTTTTATGCATTACAAACTGCACGCCGGTATGCGTGCTTCATTCACGATTTGCGTAAAACCGGCCAACGAACACATGCCCTGCGCATTTCGCTCTTGACATCCTGCCAGGGTCAGTTTCACCTCTCCGGGCGGCGTATTTAATGACAGCGGCGTTTTATCACGCATCTGCTGTAAAGTCTGGAAGACCAGCGAAACCTGAATCCACTGGCTGTTATCGCTTAGCCGACGCCAGCGTTCAAACACCAGTTCACCACCTGGCGGCGTGTTATCCGGCTGACCTGGAAGCGTCCAGTTGAGCTCCAGTGCGCCGCCGAGATTTGCCAGATTAGTATCGTGTCCGGCGATAAACAGCACTGAAGTGGGTAATATCACACCATACGCCTGTTTTTGCGGTGGATGGGGCGTCAACGCTGTCATGATCAAATCCAACAACGGGGTGGCGCGGCTGCGGGCAACCTCCGGCGTGCGTTGTAGTAAATAAAATTGCGCGTTATGCAAACTTAGCAACGTGTTCCACTGGTGTGAATCAGTGATCCTTCCCCACCCCGGCTCCGGCATTCCCTGTGCCTGTTGCAGGAGAAATATCTCCGTCAGCATTGATGCGAGGCTTACCGCACCGGTTAATGAGACATTGTCGGCGCTCACCTTGAGTTCCGATGGTAATGCCTGCGTTAATGAACAGCTTTCGTCCTGTTTCTCACGGTTAAGGCACAAGTTTGATTGCGGAAAATTAAGCACCCGTTCCAGTTCGCGAAACGCCGTTTGCCGATGCCCGGTAAAGTCAGCAATTGACCCTCCTGCCCTGCTGAGGATCGCGTCAGTCACGTTCGCGTTATCCAGTTGGCAAACGCCAGTTTTTAGAGGATTAAATAACGGATCGGGACTGGACGTATCTGCCTGGGTATGTACGGTTATTGCACAGTCAGGTGCCAGCCCGGCGGCGAAGGCTTCGCCTGTTTTACGGGTACGCTCGTCGACATCAGCAATAATCGCGACCTGACCAGGCTGCGGGCAGCCCTTTTTCGTCAGCAATCCGTCGGCTACCAGACGCTGGCGTTGGTAATGTCCGAGATAAGCGATTAGCTCACCACCGCGCGGTGTCAGCCAACCCAGTTTTACCGGCCAGGTTGGCCATGCGTCTGGGGTGACATCCTGCATCAGTTGCGTGGCCTTGGTTGGGGCACGCACACCATGACGACTGACAATCACCACACTTTCCAGCTTCAGCTCCGGCTCACTCTGAGCGAATGCAGATTGCGGGGTTAACGGAATCAGAAGAGATAAAAATGGGATCAAGATCGCTTTCATCGATATGTTTCCGCTTTTCATATCCGACATTATTGATTGCCTGATACGACGCTAATGCGCCGCATCAGACTTACGTTCGTTAACTTTTCAATCGCGGGTCCAGCCATACCAACACAAGGGTGGAGAGCGAACACATCAACAAAATGCCGACGAACCAAAGTAAATACCACATTGTTCCTGCTCCTTAGTACAGCTCGTTTTCGTTACGGCGGAGAGTTTCTGTCGTCATGCGCCCCCACATTTTGTAGTAGCTCCAGAGAGTGTAGAGCAACACAATGGGCAAAAATATCAGCACGATTACCAACATAATACTCAGCGTCAGCTGACTGGAAGTGCTGTCCCACAACGTCAGGCTGGAGATTGGACTCACGCTTGACGGCATGACAAAGGGGAACAGCGTGATGCCTGCCGTGAAAATCACGCCAAATTGCATCAATGATGCCATCAAAAATCCCCAACCCGGGCGACCACGATAAATCGCCATCACCGTCAGCAATGGGCAGAAGAACCCCAGTAGCGGGAAGATCCACAAAACGGGCGACTTGAATCAGACCTGTTATGATCGATGAAGCGCTGGTTAATGTTAATGCTAACTGGATAGATTTTAAACGCATATTCAAATGATTAGCGTCCAGAACTTACAGAAACCAGTGCTTGATTTTGGATGGTAAAGTGCTGAACGGACGTATCACAGGAGAATGCTTATGAGCGTAATATAAAAGACGATCGACTCCGCACCATCGCTACCTTTGATGGCAAGACCCTGAAAGACGACCGGCTCAGAACCATCTCAACTTTTGACGGTAAAACCCTGAAAGACGACCGACTCCGCACCATCGCTACCTTTGATGGCAAGACCCTGAAAGACGATCGACTCCGCACCATCGCAACATTTGATGGTAAAACACTTAAAGACGATCGACTCAGAACCATCGCGACAGTTAATGGTAATGTTAGTATTGTTGTTTTGGCGTTTGCTGCTCGGCTATTTTAGGGCTAAGAGCCTATCTCAACAGAGATTAATACTTTACCCAAAAGATATAATATCAGTATCTAAAAGCCTGCACCGTCTGATTTTTAGTCATTGAATCGCGAGAACGGGAGATAATTTCTCTTCTATGGGTATAGGCTCATAATGGTAGGATTCTGGTAGCTTCGAAACGCCGTATTTAAGCAATACTTAAGTCATGAAGAACCAAACTTAAACATTTTTCTCAAGGTAAACCAGTAAAAAACTGTTAGTGCTGATGGATCGTTTGGGCTCTTTTAAAGGGATTGAAAATCCCCGTGTCCTTGGTTCGATTCCGAGTCCGGGCACCAAATTCATATCAACGGACCTCCACGGAGGTCCGTTTTTCGTTTCAGAACGCCACAATTTAAGCGTTCTGCCTCCAAATCAATTCTACCGAACTCAACCAGATTCCCCCCACATCAACCCCATTGTGTGGGTATAATTGCGGGTATACCCCAGTTCGACAGAATTTGTACCCTCTTTAACGCATTCAGAAGGCTGAACTATGGCACTGACTGACGCAAAAATCCGGGCTGCAAAGCCCACCGACAAGGCTTATAAACTCACTGACGGGGCCGGCATGTTCCTGCTGGTTCATCCTAATGGTTCCCGTTACTGGCGTCTCCGTTATCGTATTCTGGGTAAGGAGAAAACCCTGGCACTTGGTGTGTATCCGGAAGTTTCTCTCTCCGAAGCTCGTACAAAACGGGATGAGGCCCGAAAACTGATTTCGGAGGGGGTTGACCCTTGCGAACAAAAAAGAGCTAAAAAAGTAGTCCCTGATTTACAACTCTCTTTTGAACATATTGCACGACGCTGGCATGCCAGTAATAAACAATGGGCACAATCACACAGCGATAAAGTACTCAAAAGCCTCGAGACACACGTTTTCCCCTTTATCGGCAACCGGGATATCACAACACTCCGTACCCCGGACCTGCTTATCCCTGTTCGTGCCGCAGAAGCTAAACAAATTTATGAAATCGCCAGTCGTCTGCAGCAAAGAATATCTGCTGTAATGCGTTATGCCGTACAGTCTGGCATCATCAGATATAATCCTGCTCTGGATATGGCTGGCGCATTGACCACTGTAAAACGCCAGCATCGCCCCGCTCTTGATCTTTCTCGCCTGCCTGAACTTTTGTCGCGTATTAGCAGTTACAAGGGGCAACCTGTCACCCAGCTTGCCGTTATGCTGAATTTACTGGTTTTTATTCGTTCCAGTGAACTCAGATACGCCCGGTGGTCTGAAATTGATATTGACAATGCCATGTGGACTATTCCAGCCGAACGCGAACCTCTGCCCGGCGTAAAATTCTCACACCGGGGCTCCAAGATGCGAACACCACATCTTGTGCCACTCAGCAAACAGGCTGTAGCCATACTGACAGAACTTCAGACATGGGCAGGTGAAAATGGTCTGATATTTACGGGTGCACATGACCCGCGTAAACCAATCAGTGAAAATACTGTAAATAAAGCCCTGAGGGTGATGGGGTATGACACAACCCAGGAAGTCTGTGGCCATGGATTCCGGGCGATGGCGTGCAGTGCATTGATTGAATCAGGTTTGTGGTCCCGCGATGCTGTGGAACGTCAGATGAGCCATCAGGAGCGTAATGGTGTACGTGCTGCGTATATCCATAAAGCAGAACATCTGGAAGAACGGCGACTGATGTTGCAATGGTGGGCCGATTTTCTTGATGCGAACCGGGAGAAGGGTATCAGTCCGTTTGAATACGCAAATGTTAACAATCCGCTGAGAAGGTGATAGAAGGCTATTCACACACATGCTCTTCCCCATGGGGAAGAGCAACCTGCTCCAATAAATTTCTTTTTTATTCCGGCTGATAGCACCGCAATCACCCGTTCCCTTTAAATAGCCACTTAGCATTCGGCGTAAAATTTGACAGAGAAGGACTATCTCAGCAGGAGCTTAAAGTGTGGTTTTAGGCATAATGTCAATTGACTCACCATCTGGGAATTGTAGATGATTGACATAGTTTCCCAAACGGAAAAATCACTTCCCTGCTTGGAAGAAAATCTGCGAGCACATATAAAATGGAAACAGCACGGCGGCCCTTGTGAAATCCCCAATGGCCTGGCGTTTTGCGCAATTCACCATAAAGCCTTTGATAAAGGATCGATTGGTCTGGATGAAAATATGCGGGTACTGGTCTCGGATGCGGTAAACGGCGGAGGGATTGTTGAGAGGTTATTCTGGCATTTTGACGGGAAAACTATTGCGTTGCCACAGGTGCGTAAAAATTACCCTTTTTAGGGGGGTGTAGAGTGGCATCGGAAAGAGGTTTTTAGGGGGGGAGGTTGATAATACCGCGCCCCCATAATCTTGCCATCTCTTACATTGAGATGTTAAAAGCTACAAATGCTCTCCCTATTTTTCAATGTAGACATTTATAGCAATATAAAAATTTATTGTTCAGCTTTTTCAACAACAAAACCATTTTGCTGTACAAACTCAATCAAGGGTTCAATATTAACAATACCCCATTGATTAGAAATAGTAACAATTTCACCAGAAGGAAGTGTAATCAATGCATCTTCGTTGATATGATAGCGACTCTTTTGCTTCTCTGGTATCTGATCGATAAGTATAACTGTACGTTTTTTAAAGTCTTCACTTAATCCACTTATTAAATCATTATAACTTGCAGGATTAAATTGTTTTATCCAATCGCGTAATAACTCAAGCGCTAAATTACGTTTATTAAGTTTTTTATCTTTGTATATATACCACGTATAGTCCTTCTCTTTTTTCTGACTGCTAATTAGTTGTTCATCACGTTTTTCACGAAACTTAACTTGATATTCTTCCAATTCAGGAACCGGTATAATTTGCTCTGCATTGATAAGAACATCATCATTAAATCTATAAGGCGTCAGACGAATGCATCGAATGTCTACCCCCTTATCTCTTAACCAAATCGCAGTGGTAGTCAGTTCCTTGCTAAAATCCGATGAAGCCAAAACAATTCTGATATCTTTTCCGAAATCAACAAGCTCAGTTTCATCCAGCTCAACAAATTCAAGTATTTTTTCTTTCGCATCGGCATCGCAGTTTTGTTTTTTCAAATACGTCTGGAAATATTCACATGCTTTCGCAAAACTCATTGTGGAAATCATCGCCGCATATCGTAGTGCCTGTAACTCCATATGCGCACCCGTTTCATCACGTTTTAATTCGATAACCACTAAATTTGCCTGTTTATCGATTGCCAATAAATCAATTCGCCGATGGCTATCTTCCCAGTCAGAAATCACCAGACAATCAGGAGCAATAATATCTATATTTTTTTGATTGCTTCTTGTAAATCATAACGTTCCTGTAATCCTTCCAGAGTAAAGGTCGTTTTTTCTAAAGCATGTAGTTCTTTATTTGCGATATTGTACAGCGCCACGTTTATCTTCCTTTTTTAACTCATTTTACAGGGACTTTAACACAGTTAAAATTTTATTTCCTGAGCTGTAATCGATTAAGCTGATGCATTCAATGGGAATGATATAGGGTCATTTCCAGTCTCACTTATAGAAATGGCTAAAGCATGACTCTCGCCAAAACCGTTCCTGATTACCCATGATTAGCAGTCAGTTACCACGAACTATACTGATCTTACGTACAGTTATCGAGGTGCGAGATCATGGCCAAAAGCAAAATCCAATTCCAGAAAGGCTACAGCCTGTTTGAGTTTCTCAAGGACTATGGCACTGAGGCTCAGTGCGAAAACGCGCTGTTCACTTGGCGTTTTCCTAACGGCTTTGTCTGCCCTGAATGTGCCAACAAGACCTGTTGTCGCCTGAGAAGGCGGCCACGTGTGTGGCAATGCAATCACTGCCGTCACCAGATGTCATTGACTGGAAACACGATTTTCGCAAACACCAAGCTCCCACTGACCAAGTGGTTTCTGGCAATGCACCTGTTGTCACAAACCAAAACAGGCTTGTCAGCGATGGAGCTAAAGCGCCAGTTGGGCGTCAAATATGACACCGCCTGGATGCTCAAGCACAAGCTGCTGCAAGCCATGAAAGAGTCCGATGACAAGCAGCCCATCAGCGGCATCATTCAGCTCGATGATGTCTACTGGGGTGGCGAGCGCCGTGGTGGCAAACGGGGTCGGGGCGCGGCAGGCAAGACGCCGTTTGTGGCAGCAGTGGCCCTGAACAAGGAAGGACATCCAATCAAGATGCGGATGACGGTGGTCGATGGTTTCAAAACCAAGTCCGTTGCTGATTGGGCAAAACGGCATATTGCCAGTGGTAGCGCGGTGATATCCGATGGATTGGCCTGTTTCAAAGCGGTCAAGGAGGCCAATTGTGAGCACCTGGGTGTTGTCACCGGGGGCAACCTGGACTGGCTGGATCATCCGGCATTCAACTGGGTAAACACGATGATAGGAAATGTGAAAAACTCGCTGCGGGGCAGTTGTCATAAGCTCGGAGCGAAGCATTTACCAAGGCATCTTGCTGAATACTGCTTCCGGTTTAATCATCGTTTTGATCTCAATAGCATGTTGGTAGAATTGGGGCATGCAGTCGTGTCAAGCCCTCCGATGCCATATCGACTCTTGAAGCTGGCTGAGGGTCATGGGTAATCAGGAAACCGTTTATGTGTTGTACATAACGCGATCATCCCTCTCACAAATTGCCTTTTCTCATGGCATCTCGCCCGGTCCCCCATTACAATCACTTTTTGTTTTTTGCGAGCTGCATTCCAGTCTTCAGAGGGTTTTTCGATGATTAAAAATGACAAGGCATGGATAGGAGACTTGCTGGGCGGACCGCTCATGAGCAGGGAAAGCCGCGTCATTGCCGAACTGTTGCTAACCGATCCCGATGAACAGACATGGCAAGAGCAAATTGTTGGCCACAACATTTTACAAGCCTCTTCTCCTAACACCGCAAAACGTTACGCGGCAACAATCAAGCTTCGCCTGAACACTCTTGATAAAAGCGCGTGGACATTGATTGCCGAAGGTAGTGAGCGGGAACGCCAACAACTTCTGTTTGTGGCTCTGACGCTACATTCGCCGGTAGTTAAGGATTTTCTGGCTGAAGTGGTGAACGATCTGCGCAGGCAGTTCAAGGAAAAGTTGCCTGGCAATAGCTGGAACGAATTTGTGAATAGCCAGGTTCGCCAGCATCCGGTACTCGCCAGCTACTCAGATTCATCTATTGCAAAAATGGGAAACAATCTGGTAAAGGCGCTTGCTGAAGCGGGTTATGTGGATACGCCCCGCAGACGTAACCTGCAGGCAGTTTACCTTTTACCGGAAACTCAGGCAGTGTTACAGCGCCTGGGGCAACAGGACTTGATATCTATTCTGGAGGGAAAACGGTGATAGATCCCGTTCTTGAATATCGCCTGTCTCAAATCCAGAGCCGCATTAACGAAGATCGCTTCCTCAAAAATAACGGCTCCGGAAATGAAATTGGTTTTTGGATCTTTGATTATCCCGCACAGTGCGAACTGCAGGTACGGGAGCATTTGAAATATCTGCTCCGGCATCTGGAAAAGGACCATAAATTTGCCTGTCTGAATGTCTTCCAAATCATCATCGATATGCTCAATGAGCGCGGCCTTTTCGAGCGCGTCTGCCAGCAGGAAGTCAAAGTGGGTACTGAGACGCTGAAAAAGCAGCTTGCTGGTCCGTTAAATCAGAAAAAAATCGCTGATTTTATAGCGAAAAAAGTCGATCTGGCTGCCCAGGATTTTGTCATTCTTACCGGCATGGGCAACGCCTGGCCATTAGTACGCGGTCATGAACTGATGAGTGCCTTGCAGGATGTCATGGGGTTCACCCCACTGCTGATGTTTTATCCTGGCACCTACAGCGGGTACAACCTTTCCCCGCTCACAGACACCGGTTCACAAAATTATTATCGCGCTTTCAGACTGGTACCAGATACGGGACCCGCAGCAACATTGAATCCTCAATGAAGAGCATAACAATGAATATTGAACAGATTTTTGAAAAACCTCTAAAACGAAATATAAACGGGGTAGTCAAAGCAGAGCAAACCGATGATGCCAGCGCGTACATCGAGTTAGATGAATATGTCATCACCCGCGAACTGGAAAACCATCTTCGCCATTTCTTCGAATCCTATGTTCCTGCCACTGGCCCGGAAAGGATCCGTATGGAAAACAAGATCGGCGTATGGGTTTCAGGCTTCTTCGGTTCAGGTAAATCGCACTTTATTAAGATTCTTTCTTATCTTTTATCTAACCGCAAAGTTACACATAACGGTACGGAACGTAATGCTTACTCCTTCTTTGAAGAGAAAATCAAAGATGCATTATTCCTTGCCGATATTAACAAAGCGGTGCATTACCCGACTGAAGTCATTCTGTTCAATATTGATTCGCGTGCCAACGTAGATGACAAAGAAGATGCCATTCTTAAAGTCTTCCTGAAAGTTTTCAACGAACGCATTGGCTACTGCGCTGATTTTCCGCATATTGCCCATCTTGAGCGCGAGCTGGATAAACGCGGTCAGTATGAAACCTTTAAAACCGCGTTTGCCGATATCAATGGCTCACGCTGGGAAGACGAGCGCGACGCTTACTACTTCATCAGCGATGACATGGCACAAGCGTTAAGCCAGGCCACGCAGCAAAGTCTTGAAGCCTCCCGCCAATGGGTGGAACAACTCGACAAAAACTTCCCGCTGGATATCAATAATTTTTGCCAGTGGGTAAAAGAGTGGCTGGATGACAATGGTAAGAACATCCTCTTTATGGTGGATGAAGTCGGTCAGTTCATTGGCAAAAATACGCAAATGATGCTGAAGCTGCAGACTATTACTGAAAACCTTGGGGTAATTTGCGGTGGCCGCGCATGGGTTATCGTGACTTCGCAGGCCGATATCAATGCGGCAATCGGTGGTATGAGCAGTCGCGACGGACAGGACTTCTCCAAGATCCAGGGGCGCTTCTCTACACGCCTGCAACTTTCCAGCTCTAACACATCAGAAGTTATCCAGAAACGTTTGTTGGTAAAGACTGACGAAGCAAAAGCGGCGCTGGCAAAAGTGTGGCAAGAGAAAGGCGATATCCTGCGTAACCAGCTGGCTTTTGACCCTACAACAACTACTGCACTACGTCCTTTTACCAGCGAAGAAGAGTTCGTTGACAACTACCCGTTTGTCCCGTGGCACTATCAGATTCTGCAAAAAGTGTTTGAATCTATTCGGACGAAAGGTGCAGCGGGTAAACAATTGGCCATGGGTGAGCGTTCTCAGCTGGAGGCATTCCAGACGGCGGCGCAGCAAATCTCAGCGCAAGGGCTGGATTCTCTGGTGCCTTTCTGGCGCTTCTATGCCGCCATTGAGAGCTTCCTGGAACCTGCCGTTAGCCGCACCATCACTCAGGCTTGCCAGAATGGCATTCTTGATGAGTTCGATGGCAACCTGCTGAAAACGCTGTTCCTGATCCGCTATGTGGAAACGCTGAAAAGCACCCTGGATAACCTGGTCACATTATCTATCGATAGGATCGATGCCGATAAAGTTGAGTTGCGCCGCCGGGTCGAAAAAAGTCTGAACACGCTTGAACGCCTGATGCTCATTGCGCGCGTTGAAGATAAATATGTGTTTCTGACCAACGAAGAAAAAGAGATCGAAAACGAGATCCGTAACGTTGATGTCGATTTCTCTGCGATCAACAAAAAACTGGCATCGATCATCTTTGATGACATTCTGAAAAGCCGTAAATATCGTTATCCGGCTAACAAGCAAGACTTTGATATCAGCCGCTTCCTGAACGGGCACCCATTAGACGGCGCAGTGCTTAACGATCTGGTGGTGAAGATCCTGACCCCTAAAGATCCGACCTATACGTTCTATAACAGCGATGCGACCTGTCGCCCTTATACGTCAGAAGGCGACGGCTGTATTTTGATTCGTCTGCCCGAAGAGGGCCGTACCTGGAGCGATATTGATTTAGTCGTCCAGACTGAAAAGTTCCTCAAAGATAACGCCGGGCAACGTCCGGAACAGGCAACCCTGCTCTCAGAAAAAGCGCGTGAAAACAGCAACCGGGAAAAATTACTCCGTGTTCAGTTGGAATCACTACTTGCAGAAGCAGACGTCTGGGCAATTGGCGAGCGCTTACCGAAAAAATCCTCCACGCCATCGAACATTGTCGATGAAGCCTGCCGCTATGTGATTGAAAACACGTTTGCCAAGCTAAAAATGCTGAAGCCGTTCAACGGCGATATCGCACGTGAAATCCATGCGCTGCTTACAGTAGAGAATGATACAGAGCTGGATCTAGGCGAGCTGGAGGAATCTAATCCCGAGGCGATGCGGGAAGTGGAAACCTGGGTCAGCATGAACATCGAGTTCAATAAACCGGTCTATTTACGCGATATTCTGAACCACTTTGCTCGTCGTCCTTATGGATGGCCAGAAGAAGAAGTGAAGCTGCTGGTTGCCCGTCTGGCGCGTAAAGGCAAATTCAGCTTTAGCCAGCAGAATAACAATATTGAGCGTAAGCAGGTGTGGGAGCTGTTTAATAACAGCCGTCGCCACAGCGAGCTACGTCTGCACAAAATTCGTCGTCACGACGAATCACAAATTCGCAAAGCCGCCCAAACCATGGCGGAGATTGCCCAACAGCCGTTTAGCGAACGTGAAGAACCCGCACTGGTCGAACATATCCGTCAGGTCTTCGACGACTGGAAGCAAGAGCTGAATGTCTTCAGAGCGAAAGCGGAAGGTGGAAACAATCCAGGCAAAAATGAGATTGAGTCAGGTCTGCGTCTGCTGAATTCCATTCTTAGCGAAAAAGAAGAGTTTGCTCTGATTGAGAAGGTCACCAGCCTGGCAAACGAATTGCTGGATTTCAGCGAAGATCGCGAAGATTTGGTCGATTTCTACCGCAAGCAGTTCTCCACCTGGCAAAAGCTGGGGGCTGCGCTGAACGGAAGCTTTAAATCCAACCGCAGCGCGCTGGAAAAAGACGCCGTGGCGGTAAAAGCATTAAGTGAGCTGGAAAACATCTGGCAGATGCCGGAGCCTTATAAGCATCTCAATCGCATCACGCCGCTGATTGAACAGGTCCAGAACGTCAACCATCAGTTAGTCGAACAGCACCGCCAGCACGCCCTGGAGCGTATTGACGCGCGCATTGAGGAAAGCCGTCAACGCTTGCAGGAAGCGCACGCCACGTCGGAGCTGCAAAACAGCGTTCTGCTGCCGATGCAAAAAGCCAGAAAACGCGCTGAGGTCAGCCATTCGATTCCGGAAATTCTGGCGGAACAGCAAGAGACGAAAGCGCTGCAAACGGATGCTGAGAAGAAGATTAACCAGTGGATCGACGAGCTGCGTAAAAAGCAGGAAGCCCAGCTACGAGCAGCGAATGAAGCTACACGCGCTGCAGAATCACAACAGACCTATGTTGTGGTAGAAAAACCCGTTATCCAACCGGTACCGAAAAAAACGCATCTGGTCAATGTAGCCAGCGAGATGCGCAAAGCCACCGGTGGTGAAGTGTTGGAAACCGCTGAGCAGGTGGAAAAAGCGCTGGATACGCTTCGTGCTGCCCTGCTGGCAGCCATTGAGGCAGGTGACCGGATTCGTCTTCAGTAACCCCCATTTCAGGGCAGCGCTCTGCTGCCCTTTGCAGGATTTTCTATGAATACCAATAATATCAAAAAATATGCTCCACAGGCTCGTAACCAGTTCCGCGACGCAGTGATCCAGAAGCTGACCACGTTGGGAATTTCCGTCGATAAAAAAGGCACTCTGCAAATTGCGGATGCCGAGATCGTCGGCGAAACCGTGCGCTACGGCCAGTTCGACTACTCTAAATCTACCCTTACCCGCCGCGATCGTCTGGTCAAACGCGCCCGTGAACAGGGCTTTGACGTTCTGGTTGAGCACTGTGCCTACACCTGGTTCAACCGCTTATGCGCCATTCGCTATATGGAGATCCAGGGTTACCTTGACCACGGTTTCCGCATGCTCTCGCACCCGGATAATCCAACCGACTTTGAAGTGCTGGACCATGTGCCGGAAGTGGCGGAAGCATTATTGCCAGAGAAAAAGGCACAGTTGGTCGAAATGAAGCTGTCCGGCAACCAGGACGAAGCCATCTACCGTGAACTGCTGCTGGCCCAGTGCCACGCCCTGCACCGTGCGATGCCGTTCCTGTTTGAAGCGGTCGACGATGAAGCCGAACTGCTGCTGCCGGATAACCTGACCCGCACCGACTCCATTCTGCGCGGTCTGGTGGATGGCATTCCGCCTGAAGACTGGGAAGACGTTGAAGTTATCGGCTGGCTGTATCAGTTTTATATCTCTGAGAAAAAAGATGCGGTTATTGGCAAGGTAGTAAAGAGCGAAGATATTCCTGCCGCCACCCAGCTGTTTACCCCAAACTGGATTGTGCAGTATCTGGTGCAGAACTCCGTCGGCCGCCAGTGGTTGCAGACCTACCCAGACTCGCCGCTGAAAAGCAAAATGGACTACTACATTGAGCCTGCTGAACAGACGCCGGAAGTTCAGGCGCAACTGGCAGCCATTACGCCTGCCAGTATTGAACCGGAAAGCATCAAGGTGCTCGATCCGGCCTGCGGCTCCGGGCATATTTTAATTGAAGCCTATAACGTGCTGAAAAATATCTACGAAGAGCGCGGCTATCGCGCCCGCGATATTCCACAGCTGATTCTGGAAAATAATATTTTTGGTCTCGACATCGACGACCGCGCTGCCCAGCTTTCCGGCTTTGCCTTATTAATGATGGCCCGTCAGGATGACCGCCGGATATTCACCCGCGACGTGCGCCTGAATATTGTCTCCCTGCAGGAGAGCCTGCATCTGGATATTGCTAAGCTGTGGCAGCAGCTGAACTTCCACCAGCAGAGCCAGACCGGCAGCATGGGTGATATGTTTGCCGAAAATACCGCATTGCCCCATACCGACAGCGCCGAATATCAGCTGCTGATGCGCACGCTGAAACGCTTTGTGAATGCCAAAACGCTGGGCTCGCTGATTCAGGTGCCGCAGGAAGAAGAAGCGGAGTTGAAGGCGTTTCTCGATGCGCTGTATCGCCTGGAACAGGAAGGGGATTTCCAGCAGAAGGTCGCAGCGAAAGCGTTTATTCCGTATATTCAGCAGGCGTGGATACTGGCGCAGCGGTATGATGCGGTGGTGGCAAATCCGCCGTATATGGGTGGCAAAGGGATGAATGGCGAGCTGAAAGAATTTGCCAAAAATAATTTCCCGGATAGTAAAGCTGATTTGTTTGCGATGTTTATGCAGCATGAATTTTCTTTGCTTAAAGAAAATGGGTTTAATGCACAAGTAAATATGCAGTCTTGGATGTTTTTATCCAGTTATGTGTCTTTACGTGAATGGCTACTAAATAATAAAACTTTTATTACCATGGCCCATCTAGGCCCACGGGCGTTCGCGCAAATTTCCGGAGAAGTAGTTCAGACTACGGCTTGGGTGATCAGAAACAACCATTCCGCATTGCAACAATGTGCTTTTTATCGTTTAATTGAGGGTAATGAAGAGCAAAAGAAAAATACGTTAATTAGTCGCAAAAACGTTTTTTACAATATTAGCCAAGACGATTTCAAAAAAATACCAGGAACTCCTATTGCGTATTGGCTACATAAAAATGTTATTGATTGCTACATGCGTGGTACGCCTTTTAAGGATAGAGGATTCCCAAAGGTAGGTATGCAAACAGCTAATAATGATAAGTTTTTACGCTATTGGCATGAGATTGATTATACCGAATTTTCTCAACAGGAGGCGATACCTAAATGGATAAAATATCTAAAGGGAGGCAGCTATCGAAAATGGTATGGTAACCTTGAATATGTTCTAAGATACAACCGGAATAAACATTTCATTCTTGCTCAGCCAAATTCTACTTTGATGGGGTTAGAAAAACTGTCCTCACCCAAATGTACTTGGACGGATCTAACAAGCGGTAACTTTAGCTGCCGTTACGCTCCTGATGATACATTTCATGACATTTCTGGACACTGTTTTTATCCGGATCGTAGTGAACAGTTTTCTTTGTTAGCTCTGGCTAATACAAAATTGTTTGATTATTTTTTATCAATAACTAACGCATCATTCCACTTTCAAGTTGGTGATGTAGGCAAGGTTCCAGTTATTGAAGTTAAAGATAAATCATCTGAAATCGCTAAGACTCTTGTTGAGTTATCGAAGATGGATTGGGACAATTACGAGTCGTCATGGGATTTTAAAGTAAATCCTATTATTTGTAAGAAACATCTTTTAATTTCACATGCTTTTTCTGATTTAAAAAATGAAAATAAGAAGTTAATTGAAAAATTTAAATTACTTGAAGAAAAAAACAATAGTACTCATATAGTGGCATATGGACTTAATGGGTTACTAAATTATGAAGTTGAACTAAACGAAGTTAGTTTAATATGTAATCCATCATATCGCTATGGAAAAAACATTTCACCAGAAGAACAACAAAAAAGGGAGCTCAGCGATACTTTTATCGAATTACTATCTTTCTCAATTGGCTGTCAAATGGGCCGCTACTCCCTCGATCGCGAAGGCCTCGTCTACGCCCACAAAGGCAACAAAGGCTTCGCCGATCTCGTGTCCGAAGGTGCCTACGAAACCTTCCCTGCCGATAAAGACGGCATCCTGCCTCTGATGGATGACGAGTGGTTTGACGATGACGTCACCTCTCGCGTCAAAGAGTTTGTCCGCACCGTCTGGGGCGAAGAACACTTGCAGGAAAATCTCGAATTTATCGCCGAAAGTCTCTGTTTATACGCGATCAAGCCGAAAAAAGGTGAATCTGCGCTGGATACCATCCGCCGCTATCTTTCCACCCAGTTCTGGAAAGATCATATGAAGATGTATAAAAAGCGTCCGATCTACTGGCTGTTCAGCTCCGGTAAAGAGAAAGCGTTTGAGTGTCTGGTTTATCTGCATCGCTACAACGATGCGACGCTGGCGAGAATGCGTACCGAATATGTGGTGCCGCTGCTGGCGCGCTACCAGGCTAATATCGATCGTTTGAACGAACAGGTCGATGGTGCCTCCGGTGGCGAAGCCACGCGCCTCAAGCGTGAGCGTGACAACCTGAGCAAGAAATTCAACGAACTACGCAGCTTCGACGATCGCTTACGCCACTATGCTGATATGAGAATCAGTATTGATCTCGACGATGGCGTTAAGGTTAACTACGGTAAGTTTGGCGATCTGCTGGCGGATGTGAAAGCCATTACCGGCAGTGCACCTGAGGTGATTTAAGTCAGATAGCATACCTTCCCACACCACCGGGCTTTAGCCCGGTGGTGATCTCGATACGGGAAACCAGCCTTATTCAGGCATCCGTCACCTCCAGTTCATGATAAAATGCGGCTTTATGTCAGAACGCGGAACACGGTTTCCAGGCGTTCAGGCATCTTCGAATATACAGAATCAACATGGGATTGTGACCTTGCAAAATCAGGAATTTATTGCCGGCCTTAAAGCAAAATTCGCCGAACATCGCATCGTTTTCTGGCACGATCCCGATAAGCGTTTCCTCGAAGAGCTGGATAACCTCGAACTGGAGAACGTCACGCTGCTCGATATGACCGACCAGTCGCAGCTGGCGGTTAAAAAGCGCATTGAAATCGATGAACCAGAACAGCAGTTTTTGCTGTGGTTCCCCCACGATGTACCTCCCAAAGAGTTCGACTGGCTGCTGGATATTCGTCTTTACAGTACGGAATTCCATGCCGACTTCGCCGCCATCACGTTGAATACGTTAGGCATTCCGCAGCTTGGCCTACGTGAGCATATCCAACGCCGGAAGGCATTTTTCAGCACTAAACGTCTTGCTGTCTTAAAAGGCCTGGTGACTGAGCAGGAAAACGAAGCCTCCCTTGATAAGAAGATGGTTGCGGTCATCGCTGGCGTAAAAACCGCAAAAACGGAAGAGATTCTTTTCAGCCTGATTACCCAATACGTTAATCAGCAGAAAGATGACGACAGTGACCTCGAAAACACGCTGGCGATGCTGAAACGCCACGATCTTGAAGGCGTGCTGTGGGACATTCTGAATCAGGAAATGGGCTATCAGGCTGAATATCCTTCGCTGGAAAACCTGATCCTCAAACTGTTCTGTACCGATATTTCCGCACAGGCTGATCCGCAGAAACGCGAATGGCTGGAAAAAAACGTGCTCACAACGCCGTCAGGCAGAGCCTCAGCGCTGGCCTTCATGGTCACCTGGCGCGCCGACCGTCGCTACAAAGAAGCCTATGATTATTGCGCACAGCAGATGCAGGATGCGCTGCGTCCAGAAGACCAGTACCGTCTCAGCTCGCCGTATGATCTGCACGAGTGCGAAACCACGCTGAGCATTGAGCAGACCGTTATTCATGCGCTGGTGACGCAGCTTCTGGAAGAGAGCACCACGCTTGACCGTGAAGCCTTTAAGAAGCTTCTGTCCGAACGACAGAGCAAATACTGGTGTCAGACGCGTCAGGAATACTACGCCATCTATGACGCGCTTCGTCAGGCTGAACGACTGCTGAATCTGCGTAATCGTCATATTGACGGTTTCCACTATCAGGACAGCGCAACGTTCTGGAAAGCGTACTGCGAGGAGCTGTTCCGCTTTGACCAGGCCTACCGCCTGTTTAATGAATACGCGCTGTTGGTTCACAGCAAAGGCGCAATGATCCTGAAAAGCCTGGATGACTATATCGAGGCGCTGTATTCCAACTGGTATCTGGCAGAATTAAGCCGGAGCTGGAATAAGGTTCTGGAAGCCGAAAACCGTATGCAGGAGTGGCGTATTGCGGGCGTTCCACGGCAGCAAAACTTCTATAATGAGGTGGTTAAGCCACAGTTTAACAATACACAAATCAAGCGCGTGTTCGTGATTATCTCCGACGCGCTGCGTTATGAAGTGGCAGAAGAGCTGGGCAACCAGATCAATACCGAGAAGCGCTTTACTGCCGAACTGCGTTCCCAATTAGGCGTGTTACCCAGCTATACCCAGCTGGGAATGGCGGCATTGCTGCCACATGACGAGATGTGCTACCAACCGGGTAATGGCGATATCGTTTATGCAGACGGGCTGTCTACCTCAGGTACGCCTAATCGCGATACCATTCTGAAGAAATATAAAGGGATGGCAGTAAAATCCGACGATCTGCTGAAATGGAAAAATCAGGAAGGACGGGATCTTATTCGCGATTACGAAGTCGTCTATATCTGGCATAACACCATTGATGCCATGGGTGACAGTGCATCTACGGAGGAGAAGACCTTCGAAGCGTGCCGCAACGCGGTGATTGAACTGAAGGATTTAGTGACCCGTGTGATTAACCGTCTCCACGGTACACGCATTATTGTCACGGCGGACCACGGTTTCCTGTTCCAGCAGCAGCCCCTTTCCGGGCAAGATAAAACCACGCTGCAGATCAAGCCAGACAATACGATTAAAAACCACAAACGCTTTATTATCGGCCATAAGCTTCCTGCCGATGATTTTTGCTGGAAAGGGAAAGTGGCGGATACCGCAGGCGTGAGCGACAACAGCGAGTTCCTTATTCCGAAAGGGATCCAGCGCTTCCATTTCTCTGGCGGCGCGCGCTTCGTTCATGGCGGCACCATGTTGCAGGAGGTTTGCGTTCCGGTATTGCAGATAAAAGCCCTGCAAAAAACCGCCGCAGAAAAACAGCCACAGCGCCGCCCGGTGGATATTGTCGCTTACCATCCGATGATTAAGCTGGTGAACAATATCGATAAAGTGAGCCTGTTGCAGACGCATCCGGTGGGCGAACTTTATGAACCGCGTATCCTGAACATTTACATTGTCGACAACGCCAACAATGTGGTCTCGGGCAAAGAGCGCATCAGCTTTGACAGTGATAACAGCACCATGGAAAAACGCGTACGCGAAGTTACGCTGAAGCTGATTGGCGCTAACTTCAACCGTCGCAATGAGTACTGGTTGATACTGGAAGACGCACAAACGGAAACGGGGTATCAGAAGTACCCGGTCATTATCGATCTGGCGTTCCAGGATGATTTCTTCTAAGTGAGGCGATATGCAAACCCATCATGATTTACCTGTTTCAGGCGTATCCGCAGGGGAAATTGCCTCCGAGGGTTACGATCTGGACGCCCTGCTGAACCAGCATTTTGCTGGTCGTGTGGTGCGTAAAGATCTCACCAAGCAACTCAAGGAAGGGGCAAACGTCCCGGTGTATGTGCTGGAGTATCTGCTCGGCATGTACTGCGCCTCTGACGATGACGACGTGGTCGAGCAAGGGTTGCAAAACGTTAAGCGTATTCTGGCTGATAACTATGTGCGCCCGGATGAAGCAGAGAAAGTGAAGTCGCTGATCCGCGAGCGTGGTTCGTACAAAATCATCGATAAAGTGTCGGTGAAGCTAAACCAGAAAAAAGACGTTTACGAAGCCCAGCTTTCTAACCTCGGTATCAAAGACGCGCTGGTGCCATCGCAGATGGTTAAAGACAACGAGAAGCTACTGACGGGCGGTATCTGGTGCATGATTACCGTTAACTATTTCTTTGAAGAAGGGCAGAAGACCTCACCCTTCTCATTGATGACGCTCAAGCCTATCCAGATGCCGAATATGGATATGGAAGAAGTGTTCGATGCGCGTAAACACTTTAACTGTGACCAGTGGATCGATGTGCTGCTGCGCTCGGTGGGTATGGAGCCCGCCAATATTGAGCAACGCACCAAATGGCACCTTATCACCCGTATGATCCCGTTCGTGGAGAACAACTATAACGTTTGCGAGCTGGGGCCGCGTGGCACCGGTAAAAGCCATGTGTATAAAGAGTGTTCTCCTAACTCCCTGTTAGTTTCTGGCGGGCAAACGACCGTTGCCAACCTGTTCTACAACATGGCCAGTCGCCAGATCGGCTTGGTTGGCATGTGGGATGTGGTAGCGTTCGACGAAGTCGCGGGGATCACTTTCAAAGATAAAGACGGCGTGCAAATCATGAAAGATTATATGGCGTCAGGATCTTTCTCTCGCGGCAGAGATTCGATTGAAGGTAAAGCGTCGATGGTTTTCGTCGGCAACATCAATCAAAGCGTAGAGACTCTCGTTAAAACCAGCCATTTGCTGGCGCCATTTCCGGCTGCGATGATTGATACTGCATTTTTCGACCGCTTTCATGCCTATATTCCCGGTTGGGAAATCCCCAAAATGCGCCCGGAATTTTTTACCAACCGTTACGGGCTGATTACGGATTATCTCGCTGAATATATGCGCGAAATGCGCAAACGCAGTTTCTCTGATGCGATTGATAAATTCTTTAAGCTGGGTAACAACCTCAACCAGCGTGACGTTATTGCCGTTCGACGTACCGTGTCGGGGTTGTTAAAACTCATGCATCCCGATGGCGCGTACAGCAAAGAAGATGTGCGAGTCTGCCTGACCTATGCGATGGAAGTTCGTCGCCGCGTGAAAGAGCAACTTAAAAAACTGGGCGGTCTGGAGTTCTTCGATGTGAACTTTAGCTACATCGACAACGAAACGCTGGAAGAGTTTTTTGTGAGCGTACCGGAACAGGGCGGCAGCGAACTTATTCCTGCCGGAATGCCAAAGCCGGGTGTTGTGCATCTGGTCACTCAGGCAGAAAGCGGCATGACCGGGCTGTATCGTTTTGAAACACAGATGACTGCCGGTAATGGTAAGCATAGTGTATCGGGTCTGGGTTCAAATACCTCCGCGAAAGAAGCTATCCGCGTCGGTTTCGATTACTTCAAAGGCAATTTGAATCGGGTAAGCGCGGCCGCGAAATTCTCCGATCATGAATATCACCTTCATGTCGTTGAACTGCATAATACTGGCCCAAGCACCGCAACCAGTCTTGCTGCGCTTATCGCTTTATGTTCGATATTGCTGGCAAAACCGGTGCAGGAACAGATGGTGGTGTTGGGCAGTATGACGCTTGGTGGGGTAATTAACCCGGTGCAGGATCTTGCCGCCAGTTTACAGCTCGCCTTCGACAGCGGTGCAAAACGGGTTCTGTTGCCGATGTCCTCGGCTATGGATATTCCAACGGTTCCGGCAGAGTTATTTACCAAGTTTCAGGTGAGTTTTTACTCAGACCCGGTTGATGCTGTTTATAAGGCGCTGGGTGTGAATTAACGTAGTAACTATTTTAAGGAAGGTGCGAACAAGTTCCTGATATGAGATCATCATATTCATCCGGAGCGCATCCCAGAGGGACATCATGAGCCATCAACTCACCTTCGCCGATAGTGAATTCAGCACTAAGCGCCGTCAGACCCGAAAAGAGATTTTCCTCTCCCGCATGGAGCAGATTCTGCCATGGCAGAATATGACCGCTGTCATCGAGCCGTTTTATCCCAAGGCGGGCAATGGCCGACGGCCCTATCCGCTGGAGACCATGCTGCGTATTCACTGCATGCAGCATTGGTACAACCTGAGCGACGGTGCCATGGAAGATGCCCTGTACGAAATCGCCTCCATGCGCCTGTTTGCCCGATTATCCCTGGATAGCGCCCTGCCGGATCGCACCACCATCATGAATTTCCGCCACCTGCTCGAGCAGCATCAACTGGCCCGCCAATTGTTCAAGACCATCAATCGCTGGCTGGCCGAAGCAGGCGTCATGATGACCCAAGGCACTTTGTTCGATGCCACCATCATTGATGGCACCCAGCTCTACCAAGAACAAAGAGCAGCAACGCGATCCGGAGATGCATCAGACCAAGAAAGGCAATCAGTGGCACTTTGGCATGAAGGCCCACATTGGTGTCGATGCCAAGAGTGGCCTGACCCACAGCCTGGTCACCACCGCGGCCAACGAGCATGACCTCAATCAGCTGGGTAATCTGCTTCATGGAGAGGAGCAATTTGTCTCAGCCGATGCCGGCTACCAAGGAGCGCCACAGCGCGAGGAGCTGGCCGAGGTGGATGTGGACTGGCTGATCGCCGAGCGTCCCGGCAGGGTAAAAACCTTGAAGCAGCATCCGCGCAAGAACAAAACGGCCATCAACATCGAATACATGAAAGCCAGCATCCGTGCCAGGGTGGAGCACCCGTTTCGCATCATCAAGCGGCAGTTCGGCTTCGTGAAAGCCAGATACAAGGGGCTGCTGAAAAACGATAACCAACTGGCGATGTTATTCACCCTGGCCAACCTGTTTCGGGTGGACCAAATGATACGTCAGAGGGAGAGATCTCAGTAAAAACCTGAAATAACGCCAGAAATGGTGGAAAAAATAGCCTAAATAGGCTGATTCGATGTGTTTGCGGGAAAAAAATCGGCCCAGATCCGCGAAATTTTAATCAGCGAGTCAGCTTGGGAAGAAATGACCTGCTTATTCGCACCTTCCCTAACAAAATGTGCCCTGAGAGTGTCTTCGGGGATTTCTGATATAGAAGGTTACTCTGGATTATCTCTCTTTCCATGAAAGATGTAGAGAGTAGCTTTTTGTTTACTTCATATATGAAAATTCAAATGTATTTTTGACATTGTACTGTTATAGAGAGAAACTGCGAGATAATAGCAGGAGGACCTATGCCACAATTATCATCATTACAGCTCTTCAAAAACCTCTCCGATGAAACCCGTCTAGGGATCGTACTGCTGCTCAGAGAGATGGGAGAGCTGTGCGTGTGCGATCTCTGTACAGCGCTGGATCAGTCACAGCCCAAGATCTCTCGCCACCTGGCAATGCTCCGGGAAAGTGGTCTATTACTGGATCGCAAACAGGGCAAGTGGGTTCACTACCGCTTGTCCCCACATATTCCTTCCTGGGCCGCTCAGGTGATTGAGCAGGCCTGGTTAAGCCAACAGGACGACGTACAGGCCATCGCCCGTAAGCTGGCATCGGCAAACTGCTCTGGTAGCGGTAAGGCTGTTTGCATCTAAAAAATTTGCCTGAACATATATGTTTTTTCAAATGTGAGGTATTCAGAATGAAGACGTTAACGGTGTTTGACCCGGCAATGTGCTGCAGTACCGGCGTATGTGGCTCAGATGTCGATCAGGTTCTGGTTGATTTTTCTGCTGATGTGCAGTGGCTGAAAGGACGTGGCGTACAGGTTGAACGTTACAACCTGGTGCAGCAGCCCATGAGCTTTGTTCACAATGAGAAAGCGAAAGCATTCCTCGAAGCATCTGGAGCAGAAGGGCTTCCGCTACTGCTGTTGGACGGTGAAACGGTGATGGCTGGGCGATACCCGAAACGCGCTGAGCTGGCTCGCTGGTTCGGTATTCCGCTGGAGAAGGTAGGGTTAGCTCCCACCAGCTGCTGTGGTGGTAATACTTCCTGTTGCTGAATATGTCAGGAGGACATATGAAATTCTTACAGAATATCCCGCCTTACCTATTTTTTACCGGTAAGGGAGGTGTAGGAAAAACTTCTATTTCCTGTGCGACGGCTATCCGCCTTGCCGAACAGGGTAAGCGGGTTTTGCTGGTCAGTACCGATCCTGCCTCGAATGTCGGTCAGGTTTTCGATCAGGCTATCGGTAACACCATTCGCCCTGTGACGGCAGTTCCTGGACTTTCCGCTCTGGAGATTGACCCGCAGGAAGCCGCCCAACAATACCGCTCCAGAATCGTTGAACCTATTAAAGGTCTGTTGCCTGATGAAGTTGTTAACAGTATCAGCGAGCAGCTTTCAGGAGCCTGTACCACGGAAATCGCGGCATTTGATGAGTTCACCGGCTTATTGACAGACGCTTCCCTGCTGACCCGCTTCGATCACATCATTTTTGATACAGCGCCAACGGGCCACACGATTCGCCTTCTCCAGCTTCCTGGTGCCTGGAGTAGCTTTATTGAAAGCAATCCAGATGGTGCTTCCTGTCTTGGCCCAATGACCGGGCTGGAAAAGCAGCGTGAGCAGTATGCTCACGCGGTAGAGGCGTTATCCGATCCTGAAAGTACCCGCCTGGTTCTGGTTGCACGACTGCAGAAATCGACGCTACAGGAAGTCGCCCGCACCCATGAAGAACTGGCTGCGATTGGCCTGAAAAACCAGTACCTGGTGATTAATGGTGTGCTGCCTGCAGCCGAAGCAGAGCATGACGCCTTGGCTGCTGCGATATGGCAACGGGAGCAGGAGGCACTGGCAAATCTCCCTGCCGGTTTATCCGGGCTGCTGACAGATACCTTATTACTACAGCCAGTCAACATGGTTGGCGTGTCTGCATTGAAGGGGCTGCTGGACACCCGCTCAGAGAGATTACCCCTCCCAGCAATGAACGTCCCGTGCACGCCTCAAAACTTATCGCTCTCTGGCCTGGTCGATGATATCGCTCGCAGTGAGCACGGCCTGATTATGTTGATGGGCAAAGGTGGCGTAGGTAAAACCACGATGGCTGCGGCCATCGCCGTCAGGCTGGCAGACATGGGATTTGACGTGCATCTCACGACCTCTGATCCTGCTGCACACCTGAGTACAACGCTGAACGGCAGCCTGAATAACCTGCAGGTCAGCAGGATTAATCCACACGATGAAACCGAACGTTATCGCCAGTATGTCCTAGAGACGAAGGGAAGAGATCTGGACGAAGCAGGGAAACGGCTACTGGAAGAGGATTTACGCTCTCCTTGTACTGAAGAAATTGCCGTGTTCCAGGCCTTTTCCCGAGTGATTCGTGAAGCGGGTAAGCGGTTTGTTGTCATGGATACCGCCCCTACGGGACACACGCTGTTGCTGCTGGATGCTACCGGTGCTTATCACCGAGAGATAGCCAAAAAAATGGGGGGTAAAGGTCATTTTACTACCCCAATGATGCAGCTTCAGGATCCGGATAGAACCAAAGTTCTGCTTGTTACACTTCCTGAAACCACACCGGTACTGGAAGCGGCAAACCTGCAGGCTGACCTTGAAAGAGCGGGGATTCATCCGTGGGGCTGGATTATCAATAACAGCCTTTCCATTGCGGATACGCGTTCTCCGTTGCTTTGCCAGCGCGCTCGTCAGGAACAGCCTCAGATTGAGGCTGTTAAGAATCAGCACGCTGACCGTATAGCACTTGTTCCGGTGCTGGCGTCAGAGCCCGCTGGTATTGAAAAGCTCAGAGAGTTGATGAGTTAATTTTTTTGCATATACAGGGCGGCAAAGTCGCCCTGTCAGGAGGCTTTATGTTACTGGCAGGTGCTATTTTTGTCCTGACCATTGTTTTGGTTATCTGGCAACCAAAGGGATTAGGGATCGGCTGGAGTGCAATGCTGTGCGCGGGGCTGGCTCTGATATCTGGCGTTGTGCATGTGGGCGATATTCCGGTGGTGTGGAATATCGTCTGGAACGCGACGGCGACCTTTATTGCCGTGATTATTATCAGCCTGCTGCTTGATGAATCTGGTTTTTTCGAATGGGCAGCGCTGCACGTTTCCCGCTGGGGTAACGGTCGTGGACGTTTGCTCTTTACGTATATCGTTCTGCTCGGTGCGGCGGTGGCGGCACTGTTTGCCAACGATGGTGCGGCACTTATTCTGACGCCGATAGTCATCGCCATGCTGCTGGCATTAGGGTTCAGCAAAGGCACAACGCTGGCATTCGTCATGGCTGCCGGTTTTATTGCCGATACTGCCAGCCTGCCGCTTATCGTGTCGAACCTGGTGAATATAGTCTCGGCGGACTTCTTTGGACTGGGCTTTACTGAGTATGCCTCGGTAATGGTGCCAGTGGATATTGCCGCTATTATCGCCACGCTGGTGATGCTGCATCTGTTCTTCCGCAAAGATATTCCGCCTACTTACGAACTGGCTCTCCTGAAAGCACCTGCAAAAGCGATTAAAGATCTGGCAACCTTCAGAACCGGCTGGATCGTGTTGATCCTTCTTCTGGTTGGCTTTTTCGTCCTTGAGCCGCTCGGTATTCCCGTTAGCGCGATTGCGGCTGTTGGCGCTGTTATCCTGTTTGCTGTGGCGAAACGAGGCCATGTCATTAACACTGGTAAAGTGCTGCGTGGGGCACCATGGCAGATAGTCATCTTCTCGCTGGGGATGTATCTGGTGGTCTATGGCCTGCGTAATGCAGGGCTAACAGAATATCTCTCCAGTGTGCTGAACGTGTTGGCAGATAAAGGACTTTGGGCCGCGACGTTTGGTACCGGCTTCCTGACAGCTTTCCTGTCTTCCATCATGAACAATATGCCTACCGTGCTGGTTGGCGCTCTCTCTATTGATGGCAGCACCGCAACAGGCGTTATCAAAGAGGCGATGATTTATGCCAACGTGATTGGCTGCGATCTGGGACCGAAAATTACACCGATTGGTAGCCTGGCAACGCTGCTCTGGCTGCATGTCCTTTCACAGAAGAACATGACCATCACCTGGGGATACTATTTCCGCACTGGGATCGTCATGACTCTGCCAGTGCTGTTTGTAACGCTGGCCGCGCTGGCGCTACGTCTCTCTTTCACTTTGTAATGAGATACTGATATGAGCAACATCACCATTTATCACAACCCAGCCTGCGGCACGTCGCGTAATACGCTGGAGATGATCCGCAACAGCGGTATCGAGCCGACCGTTATTCTTTACCTTGAGACTCCGCCTTCACGCGATAAGCTGGTCAAACTCATTGCGGATATGGGCATTTCCGTCCGGGCGTTACTGCGTAAGAACGTCGAGCCGTATGAGGAACAGGGTCTTGCAGAAGATAAATTTACTGATGACCAGTTAATCGATTTTATGTTGCAACATCCGATCCTGATTAACCGTCCGATTGTCGTGACGCCACTGGGAACTAAACTTTGCCGTCCTTCGGAGGTGGTTCTGGATATTCTGCCAGAGGCTCAGAAAGCGGCTTTCACCAAGGAAGACGGTGAAAAAGTCGTTGATGAGGCAGGTAATCGACTGAAATAAAGATGAAGGGGGCAAATGCCCCCTTCATTATTACTTCGCCATTTCTTCCAGCAGGTCAATACCAACCGGCTCTTCGCTCTGTAACGCTGTTAATGCAATACGCTTTGCATACTGCTCTTCCACATCAGAGATGAGAGGCGACTCGCGGTTTGCCCTGGTCTTCAGGAAAGGTGAAGACGGCTTAGCAGCTGCCAGGCTGTTATTCACAACCCATGCCCACGGCTCAATGCCAGCGCGACGCAGATCCTGCTGCAGGTTTGCTGCTTCCAGTACAGGTGTCGTTTCGGCAAGCGTCACGATAATCACCTTCGTCTTCTCCGGGTCCTGCAATTGCATCATTGGCGTCATCACATGGTCATGTGTTTGCCCCATCTGGCGCACCATTTCCCGGTTATAGGCTCCTGTTGCATCCAGTAGCAGAAGCGTATGACCCGTAGAGGGTGTATTGTTTAGGGACAGGTATTCGATTTGTCAGTTTCGGCGGTCACTGAAAGAACACCTTTTACCTCTACAAGGTTTAATTCCTTGGCTCAGGGTAGGGCTTGGTGGATGCGAAATCGAAGGTAAGTGATCTTGATGTCTTAAGTATTGATGAAAACACATTATAACGATTTTGGTTTTCTAATTCTGGGCTAGAGCGCTTTACTTTCTGGATTCGTAGATACGGTAATATAACCATTCTTCCAGATCGCTTTTTAACCAACGGGAAGCTCTGCCCAATTTAATCGGTTTAGGGAATGCCCCATCCTGTATCAGCTTATAGAACCATTTATCGCTCAGGCCAGTAAGCTGGGTAATGAATTTCATATCAATGAATTGATCTTCAAGTAGTGCAGGTTTTGTATACATGTTGATGTGTTCCGGTTAAAGATGAATAACCGGAGCTGCTAGTAAACCAATCATTACCGTCAGCTCCTCCACATCAATGGCTTCTGTTGTAAAAAAACTTCAGCTTAACGTTTACCTGTCGCTACTCCTTCCTGGGCCTGCCTCTACGGCTTCGTGGTGGTATAGCATTCATACCTGCAATAACCCCTCGTGACTTCTGCTCAGATTTGGCTAAATAACTAATTACGTAACGTAGTTCATCAACTGCTTGCCTATTGCGGTGATCCACTATCGTTCCGGAACTCGCAACGAAATGCTTTTTCTTGGAACACAGATGAAAGAGACCTTCATCGTCAGTCAATCTGCGCCATTCTTCCCCTATCGCACGCGAAGTTGGATAGAATTTCCGATGCTTCTGCCCATCAAGATAAAGCATGGCATGCACATGCAACCCCTTACGCTGTCTGTATTCAATTACCCAGTAGTACCCAATAACCATCTTTCGGCCAATTGCCACGTCCATCAGGTGCTGTATCTCGCCCTCCATCTCATCCATGAGATTACGCTGCGAGCGTTCACTCCCTTGTTTCCAGCCAAAATCCATACGAAAAGCCAGTAAGCGGGAATAACGCTCAAACATTTCATCCAGGTGGTGGTTTATATCTTCGAGAAGAAAACGATGCATAGGGTAATTAGGGTTGGCATTGTAGGGTTCTTTCATGATCTATCCTCAAACTAAACGGGGTTCAATAGATAGATGTGTGATGTATTTTTTAATGCAGGGATGAGTATTGATTACAGGAGGGGAACGGTTAACTCCGGGTGATAATACTAATTAACCTTAATTCAGTAAGAACTGATGGTTTCAAGGATTCTATCGTAGGTTCACATGGTGGCCTTACACAGGAAGAAATGTGTACGCGAAATCTGAATTATTGCAGTGCGATCTGGCGCTTTACTGGCCTCTGTGATAGGTTGTTATGCACAATCAACAAAGTGCATAACAATTATGGTAAAGAGAATTACATTTAACACCGATGATGATTTAACGATTAATTCAATCGACAGGTATGCCGAATCCAATGGCATGTCACGTTCTAAGGTAATATGTGAGTTATTACGGTCCACTGCACCTATTCTTGATTTTGTGACATATCAAAATAGAATTACTCAGGAGGTTGAAAGCAGGCTTTTTAGCATGTTTTATCATGAGGTTCGTCACTTCGAAACGCAGCAGCATAAAGATGACTCTACTTTTAAATATCTTCACTCTCTGTCTGAAAAGCTTATATTCAATGTTCACCCAAATCCTGTTGAAAGCTTTTTCCTTCCGGCAATATCTGAATGGGACTCTTGCAATAGTGGGTTTATGGAGAGAATTGAGAATAAAATTAAATCCTATATGCCCGAGGGTGATTGTATATCACGCTATGTTTATTTGTGCGTAAATAAAAAATCTGGTGAGAAGTTTGGCTATGACCTGATTCAAATAGAAATTCCATTATTTGTTGTTGAGTCTTATTTATTTGACATTCAGTCACTTTGCCATGTCGAACTGTTGATTTTTGCAATGCAGGAATTGATGAATATATGCGCAGAAAAAAAAGACATCTTAATTCCGCTTATCTTTCATGGATTCCAGTGCTTCCCTTTCAGGAAGGGTTTATTTTTATCGCTGCTTTGCACATCGATAAAGCATTGCCTAATCAACTATACCCTCCTAAGGTCACCATAAACTACCCTTACGAGTACTGGAAGTATTTAGGGTAATTCAATAGAAAATCATCGTTCAAACTATATTCAGATATATATCATTTTCATGAACATACCAGCATAACGGCAGAACTTCACGGTCCTGCCGTTTTTAGTTTTATTTATTGCAGGAGTTGTCATGAGTAATCAGCAAGGTTTGCAGCCATTAAACCATTCGCTTTCCGGCCTGCCGCAGTGGGTGTCTGAACGTATATTGCAGCAGATAAATCAGTTAACCCACTACGAACCAGTGATTGGCATTATGGGTAAAACTGGGGCGGGAAAGAGTAGCCTTTGCAATGCTCTGTTTGCCGGTGAGGTGTCGCCGGTCAGCGATGTCGCGGCCTGCACCCGTGAACCTTTACGATTTCGTCTGCAGATCGGAGAGCGTTATATGACGCTGGTGGACCTGCCCGGTGTGGGTGAAAGTGGCGTTCGCGATACTGAGTATACTGCGCTGTACCGCGAACAACTTCCCCGGCTCGACCTGGTGCTGTGGCTGATTAAGGCTGATGATCGGGCACTGGCGGTGGATGAGCATTTTTACCGCCAGGTGATTGGTGAAGCTTACCGGCATAAAGTGCTGTTTGTTATCAGCCAGTCTGATAAGACTGAGCCCACCAGCGGTGGAGAGCGATTGTCCACAGAGCAGAAGCAGAATATCAGCCGCAAAATCTGCCTGCTGCATGAGCTGTTCCAGCCAGTGCATCCTGTATGTGCCGTGTCAGTCCGTCTGCAGTGGGGACTACGGGTGATGGCAGAGCGCATGATCCGTTGCCTGCCGCGTGAGGCCAGCAGCCCGGTGGTGTCGCAACTGCAGCATCCCTTTCGCACGACGGTAGTCCGGGAACAGGCGCGTAGCGATTTTGGTGAAACCGTCGGTGCTGTACTCGATAGCATCAGTGCCTTTCCCCTGATACCCGCCCCGGTGCGGGCCGTCATTCAGGCCGTGCGCACCACCGTGGTGTCAGTGGCCCGTGCCGTCTGGGATTTCTTCTTCTGAGTATTTAACCCATCCCTGTTATTTCCCTAACCCTGTCGCCGATGCGACGGGGATTTCTTTTATTTGTTTTCCCGTTATGAGGAGTCTGCTTATGACCCGTCTGGCTTCGCGCTTTGGCGCAGCAAATCTTATCCGTCGCGACCGCCCGTTAACCCGCGAAGAGCTGTTTCGCGTGGTGCCCAGTGTATTCAGTGAGGACAAACATGAATCCCGTAGTGAACGCTACACCTATATACCCACCATCTCCTTGCTGGACAGCCTGCAGCGCGAAGGCTTCCAGCCGTTCTTTGCCTGTCAGACCCGGGTACGCGACCCGGGTCGACGCGAGCACACAAAACACATGCTACGCCTTCGTCGGGAGGGGCAGATTACCGGTAAACAGGTACCAGAAATTATCCTGCTCAACTCCCATGATGGCACCAGTTCGTACCAGATGTTGCCGGGTTTATTTCGTGCGGTTTGTCAGAACGGGCTCGTCTGCGGTGAGTCATTTGGCGAGGTGCGTGTGCCGCACAAAGGCGATGTAGTGAGTCAGGTGATTGAGGGGGCCTATGAAGTGCTGGGCATTTTTGACCGTGTGGAGGAGAAGCGGGATGCGATGCAGTCGTTGCTGTTGCCACCACCTGCGCAGCAGGCACTGGCAAAAGCCGCGCTGACGTACCGCTTTGGTGAGGGCCACCAGCCGGTGACTGAGTCGCAGATCCTCTCCCCGCGCCGCTGGCAGGATGAGAGTAGCGACCTGTGGACCACGTACCAGCGTATTCAGGAGAACCTGATTAAGGGTGGGCTCAGTGGCCGTAATGCCAAAGGAGGACGGTCACATACCCGTGCCGTTCGCGGTATCGACGGGGACGTGAAACTTAACCGGGCACTGTGGGTGATGGCGGAAGCGATGCTCACGCAACTGCAGTGACCGTTTAATGTTGCCGCTTTGTTAATATCGGACACCACCTGTCCGCATCGCACCGTGCTGGCGGTCCTCACTCACTGAGTGAATGGCCTGTAACCCCCGCTGCCTCTGGCTTTTGCAGAAATGAAAAATAGTTTCTGTGATGTCCATACCCTGTCCGACCCCCTCTTTAAAGTAATCACATCATTTTCAGTCAGTTAACTTTCACGGAGAACGTCTCATGACACAGGCAGAACGCCGCCATGACCGGCTGGCTGTCAGGCTGTCACTGATAATCAGCCGTCTGGTGGCAGGGGAAACACTGAGTGTGCGTAAGCTGGCCGCTGAGTTTGGTGTGTCGGTGCGCACGCTGCGGCGTGATTTTCGTGAGCGGCTGATGTATCTGGACCTGGAGTATCAGTCCGGATATTGCCGCTTACGCACTGCGGGCAGTGAGACGCAGATGGTGCCCGACGTGCTTATCTTTGCCCACCGCAGCGGGATGGCCGGTCTTTTCCCTGGCTTTGACCGTCGTCTGGTAAACGCACTGCTGATGTGCGATGAGTCTCCCTGCGTAATCGCACCCGCCAGTCCGGCTCCTTCGCCATCAGGCGCATTGTCTTTCTGGCGACTGATTCAGGCCATTACCGGGCGCAGGCGGGTGACGCTGATTGCCGAGGGGCAGCGCTGTGAGCGGCTGGCTCCCTGCCGGTTACTTATCCACCAGCAGGCCTGGTATCTGGTGGCAGAGCACGACGGACATATCGCCGTATTCACCCTGGATGAAATCCATCTGGTTCAACCCCTGCAGGAGTCTTTTCGCCGCAACGACAGTCTGTGCAGTCTGGTTGAAGACCCGGTGTTTATTCAGGCCTTACCCCATTTTCGCTTTATCCAGCAGTAGCTGCTTGCGTTTGTTCCGGCCGACAGCCCACCGGAATAGTGAAGGTCTATCTCAACTCATCCGCAGGGAGAGCCTATGCCATTTATTGCCATTATCGCCATTGTTGTCATCGTCATCATTCTGAACAAAACCGGGGTGTCCGAGAGCCTCACGGCCCTGACCCTTGCCACTGTTGCCGCACTGCTGACGGGAGGTGGCGCAGCAGGTGCCGCCAGTGTCGCGCTGACACCGTTCGTCGGCGTGCCGGTGGGTATTTTCGTGGGGATTTATGTCTTTGCCAAAGTGGTTCGTCTGATTTCAGGAAAAAAATAATGAAACGTAAAACACTGCCTCTGCTGGCGCTGGTTGCCACCACTCTGTTTCTCATCGCATGCGATGACAGAAGTGATGACCTGAAGGCCATCAGTAAATTTAAGGACCTCACCCCACCGCGTTTCAGTGATGTGGTCAGCCACCAGGATGATGTCAGCGAAGAATGGTCACAGGTTGACTACTTATCCGGTCCCACCTTGCAGGTTTTACGTACCCGCCAGTCGCCCGATGGCTGCGAGGATGGCAGTTACTACTACCTCGTGGATATGCAGGAAAAAACCGTCCAGCCACTGATGAATGCGCTGTGTATTGCCGATAACATCAAACTGGAATACCAGGAGGTGACGGACCCGTATACCAAAGAAAAATACTTTGAGTACGCCCATGACGGCAAACTGATGGGGCGACTGCTGATACCCTCAAACCCTGAGAACCAGGAATAAAACAACGACAAAGGAGACAAGAATGACAATACTTTCACTAAGTCGGTTTATGCTGGCGGGTGTACTGCTCGCGAGCTTTAATGCCTCTGCTATCCCGGGGTTCTGGCAGCAGGGTTACGGTCAGGGCAATACGGAATACAGCGTGACCGAAGCCAGCGGAAAGACGTTTACCATCAACTGCACAGGGAACCCGGACCAGAATGGTTTCTATCAGCATTCAGTCTTTCTTACCCTTGCCGATGACAAGATGGTCAGTTCGCACGATGACGACACTACTATCACCGTAGTGATGGATCACCAGCAGTACATTATTCCGTCCAGCCTGGGCTGGCGTAACGGCGATAACGCCTGGTTTGACTTCATCAGCAATATCTCTGAGGCCGGGCAGTTCGACGTCTACGTCAATGACCACAAAGCAGGGACCTTCACTGCGGACCGGAAGAACGCTGAGAAAGTTCTGTCCACTCTCGGAGACTGCAGCAACGACTGATAGTAGTATCTTCCCCAGCAAATCCACCCCGACAGCTAGCAGGCTGCCGGGGTTTTCTTTTATCAGGAGCCCGAAAATGACCCAATCCGTGTTGCTGCCACCGGGGCCTTTCACCCGGAGACAAGCGCAAGCGGTCACTACCACGTACAGCAATATCACACTCGAAGACGACCAGGGCAGTCACTTCCGTCTGGTGGTTCGTGATACTGAAGGCCGGATGGTCTGGCGGGCATGGAACTTTGAGCCGGATGCCGGTGAAGGTCTTAACCGCTATATCCGCACCTCAGGCATCCGTACAGACACGGCCACCCGCTGATCGCGAAGCATTTACCCGCATTCACCTCCCCGAACACACTTTATATCCCCATACGCCAGCCATCGCCGCTGGCGTTTTTATTGACGGAGACATACCCATGACAACACAGACGCAGCACGACCTCGCACCCGCTAACCAACCCGAATTTGAACTGACCGTCACGCCGGTCCCCGATGAACAGCGTATCGATTTCTGGCCACAGTACTTTGGCGCTATCCCGCAGTGGCTACTCCTGGAGCCGCATATCTTCGCCTGGATGGACCGCTTCTGTGAGGGCTACAGCGGTGGTATCTGGTCGTTCTACACCCTCAGCAATGGCGGCGCATTTATGTCCCCCGAGCCTGACAACGATGAGACATGGCGTCTGTTTAACTGCCTGAACGGTAACGATGCCCAAATGAGTGCAGAAGCAGCAGGTATTGCTGTCTGCCTGATTGCGTACAGCCATCACGCCTGTCGCACCCAATGCGATGCCATGACTGAACACTATTACCGCCTGCGGGATTACGCCCTGCAGCATCCAGAGGCCCACGCCATTCTGCGTATTATCGACTGACCGAAGGAGCAACAGATGAAACAGCTTTCCTTTTTACCCGGCGAGATGACGCAACAGGACCGGCGTCTCATTCAGCGGGCGCTCAGGGCTCTGGACCGCCACCTGCATGAGCCCGGCGTGGCCTTCACCTCTATCCACGCCGTACGTGAATGGCTGCGACTGCATATGGCCGCGCTTGAGCGGGAAGAGTTCCGGGTGCTGTATCTGGACAACCAGAATCAGTTGATTGCCCATGAAACGCTCTTCACCGGCACGATTAACCGCACCGAGGTGCATCCCCGGGAGGTGGTCAAACGTGCCCTGTACTTCAACGCGGCGGCGGTGATACTCGCGCATAACCATCCTTCCGGCGAGACAACACCCAGCCAGGCTGACAAAACCCTCACGCAACGACTGGTACAAGTGCTTCAGTTGGTGGATATCCGCGTCCCTGACCACTTGATTGTCGGTGGCAAGCAAATCTATTCGTTCGCAGAACACGGTCTGTTGTGAGGTATGACATGAAAATTATCAGTAAACGCCGGGCAATGACGATATACCGCCAGCATCCTGAGTCCCGGATCTTTCGCTACTGCAGCGGAAAATACCAGTGGCACGGTAGCGTCTGTCATTACACCGGCAGGGACGTTCCGGATATCGCCGGAGTCCTCGCGGTATACGCCGAACGCCGCCAGGACCGCAATGGGCCCTATACCTGCCTGATGAGCATCACCCTGAACTGACAATAGTGGAGAACTGTAATGAGCAACCCTACCAGGGGCCTGCAGCGGGAGATTACACTGCGCCTGGGAGCCCGTCTGGTGCAGGAAGGCAACCGACTGCATTATCTGGCTGACCGGGCCAGCATCACCGGCAAGTTCAGTGACATCGAATGCCGGAAGCTGGATGAAACATTCCCGCACTTTATCCGCCAGATGGAATCGATGCTGACCACCGGTGAACTCAGCCCCCACCATGCCCACTGCGTTACCCTGTACCACAACGATTTAACCTGCGAAGCCGACACCTTCGGCTCCTGTGGTTACGTTTATCTGGCTGTTTATCCGACGCCTGAAACGAAAAAGTAAATCATCAGAATAATCTTCTGCTCCGGCCTGGTGTTTTCACCACGCCACTTTTCCATTTTTCATCTCTGCATATCAGGAAAATCTTCAGTATGAAAACATTACCCGACACACACGTACGGGAGGCATCGCGCTGCCCGTCTCCCGTCACCATCTGGCAGACACTGCTGTCCCGGTTGCTGGACCAGCATTACGGCCTTACGCTGAATGACACACCGTTCGCCGATGAACGTGTGATTGAGCAGCATATTGAAGCTGGCATTTCACTGTGTGATGCGGTGAACTTTCTCGTTGAAAAATACGCACTGGTACGTACCGACCAGCCGGGATTCAGCGCCTGTACCCGCTCTCAGTTAATAAACAGTATTGATATTCTCCGGGCTCGCAGGGCAACCGGCCTGATGACCCGCGATAACTACAGAACGGTAAATAACATTACCCAGGGGAAGCATCCGGAGGCGAAACAATGAAACTGGCCCTGACGTTGGAAGCCGACAGCATTAATGTGCAGGCACTGAACATGGGGCGAATTGTCGTTGATGTCGATGGTGTTAATCTCACTGAACTGATTAACAAGGTCGCTGAAAACGGTTATTCACTCCGCGTGGTGGAGGAATCCGACCAACAGTCAACCTGCACACTACCACCGTTTGCAACCCTTGCCGGCATACGCTGCAGTACCGCACATATCACGGAAAAGGATAACGCCTGGCTGTACTCGCTGTCACACCAGACCAGTGACTTCGGTGAATCAGAATGGATTCATTTCACAGGTAGCGGATATCTGTTACGTACCGATGCGTGGTCATATCCGGTTCTGCGGCTTAAACGCCTGGGGTTGTCAAAAACGTTCCGTCGTCTGGTTGTCACACTCATCCAACGTTATGGCGTCAGTCTCATTCATCTGGATGCCAGCGCTGAATGTCTGCCGGACCAGCCCACTTTCGATTGGTAACCAGGAACAACATGAAATCATTAACCACGGAAACCGCACTGGATATTCTTATTGCGTGGCTACAGGACAATATCGACTGCGAATCGGGAATTATCTTTGACAACGATGAGGATAGAACGGATTCAGCAGCACTGTTGCCCTGCATCGAACAGGCCCGGAAGGATGTCCGTGCTCTTCGTCATGTGCAGCTTCTGCACCAGAACCGGTGAATATCACTCACCATACTTCATTCCCCTGACGCCAGCCTGAATACAGCTGGCGTTTTCGTTTATAAACCAAAAGGAAAACCGATAATGTCAGACATCACAATCTCCCGTCCGGAAGTGGTCACCGGGCATACGGACGTTATCTGCTCCACCAGTATCCAACACGTTGTGACGGTACGGAATGCAGCACTGCAACAAACCGAAACGCTTATCCGGCAACTGGCAGAAATCTCAGTGCTGACAGCAGGCATTGGCGGCAAAACCGCCCTGGACTGGGCGATGAAACAGAATTTTCGCTGTGGCTGCTGGCTGATGGAAAAACCGGAAGCAGCAATGAAAGCCATCACCCGCAATCTCGATCGAGAAATCTGGCGTGACCTGATGCAACGTTCCGGGATGCTGAGTCTGATGGATGCGCAGGCCCGGGACACATGGTACCGATCACTGGAATATGATAATTTTCCGGAAATCAGTGAAGCGAATATCCTGAGTACATTCGAACAACTGCACCAGAATAAGGATGAGGTGTTTGAGCGAGGGGTGATCAACGTCTTCAGGGGACTGAGCTGGGATTACAAAACCAACTCACCCTGTAAATTTGGCAGTAAAATTATCGTCAACAATCTGGTGAGGTGGGACCGGTGGGGGCTTCATCTGAACAGCGGGCAACAGGCCGATCGACTTGCCGATCTGGAAAGAATGCTACACCTGTTCAGCGGCAAACCGATCCCCGACAACCGGGAAAACATCACTATTCGTCTGGATGGTCACATCCAGTCCGTTCAGGGTAAAGAGCGCTATGAAGACGAGATGTTCATCATTAAATACTTTAAGAAGGGATCTGCACACATCACTTTCAAAAGGCTGGAACTGATTGACAGAATTAACGATATAATAGCCAGGTACTTTCCTTCTGTGCTCTCAGCCTGATCCCGAGTGTGATTCCCTTTCGATATCAAAAGGGACTGCGGGTATAATTGAGGGTACATTTTTAATCAAACCAAATAAATTATACTAATATCAATATGATAAAAGAAATTTTCGATTCCGAGTCCGGCACCACTATTTAAAGAACCCAGCCTATGGCTGGGTTTTTGCTTTTCTGTATCTGCTACGCAT
Source organism: Enterobacter cloacae complex sp. IR5403 (assembly GCF_049238705.1). Classification (NCBI taxonomy): domain Bacteria; kingdom Pseudomonadati; phylum Pseudomonadota; class Gammaproteobacteria; order Enterobacterales; family Enterobacteriaceae; genus Enterobacter; species Enterobacter cloacae complex sp. IR5403. The sequence continues at coordinate 59,331 of NZ_JBMKHP010000021.1, forward strand.
TGAATTTTCCCTTCTGTCAGGTAATAGTGATTTTTTTCCCTGACAATGAAAATGATATGACCTTATCTGCTTTAAAAGTCGGGTCACTGCTCCTGCTGTTGATCCTGTTTTATACCGGCCTGTTCACGAGCGATCGCATCACCTGGCTGATGGAGGTGACGCCCGTCATTATCATCATCCCACTTCTGCTTGCCACGCATCGGCGATACCCCCTGACTCCCCTTCTCTATACCCTGGTTTTCTTCCACGCCATCATTCTGATGGTTGGTGGTATGTACACCTATGCAAAGGTTCCGGTTGGTTTTGAGGTTCAGGAGATGCTCGGGCTTAGCCGAAATCCGTATGACAAGCTCGGTCACTTCTTCCAGGGGCTGGTTCCCGCACTGGCAGCGCGAGAAATTCTCCTGCGCGGTGAGTATGTTCGTGGACATCAGATGACGGGATTTCTGGTGTGCTGTGTTGCTCTGGCCATTAGCGCCACCTATGAACTCATTGAGTGGTGGGCAGCTTTGGCGATGGGACAGGGTGCGGATGATTTTCTGGGGACGCAGGGCGATCCATGGGATACCCAGTCTGATATGTTTTGCGCGCTGCTTGGTGCGTTAACGACGGTACTGATCCTTGGGCGTTTCCATCAGCGGCAATTGCTTCGTTTGAATGTGGATAGTACGTTCTGAGTTGCCGGGTGACGGCTTCGCCTTACCCGGCCTGCCGTTTTTCAGCAAATAAACGCAAAAAGGCCATCCTTGCGGATGGCCTCTTCACTTGTTTGATGCCTGGCAGTTCCCTA